>VHBM01000040.1 GCA_016871975.1 Nitrososphaerota archaeon
CGCAGCCTAGGATTGAACGCGAGGTAAACGACGGCATGACAACAACAATTGGTAGATTAGAAAGTATAGACCTGTTTGATAATGGAATAAAGTATGTGCTGTTCTCACACAACAAAAAGATGGGATCGGCAAAGGGTGCAGTACTGCTAGCAGAGATGCTATACAAAAAAGGCAAAATCTAGGTCAAAAATCATAAAAATTTCATTATATCTTTATTAATAATGTAATTCTTTACACTTATTGCTGGATTTTAATGGCAAAAATCGATAATCTTGATCTAATTATTTTATCTGAGCTCAGCCAAGACGCAGCAATTTCTGTGCCAAAGCTTTCAAAAAAGATCAAGGTAAACCCGTCAGTTGTTTACAGTAGGATAAAGCGATTAATCAAACGAAAACTAATTGAGCGATTTACAATCGAGGTAAACAGTGCAGAGCTTGGCTATCATGTAAAGGCACTAACTGGAATAAACATGGATACAAAGTTACGTGATAATGTAATTGAGGAGCTATTCAAAATAGCTGGAGTGTCAGAGATTGCCGAAGTTACTGGAAGATTTGATGTTTTAGTTACAATGCATGCAAAAACACTTGATGAGATGCACAAGCTTTTATCTGAAAAAATTGGCAGAATACAAGGCATACAGAGCTCAGAATCTTTTATTGAGATGAAAACGCGTAAAAAGCCAATGCCGTTTATGCCTGAGTAGCATGCTACATTTAATTTTAGAAAGGATGGCAGTATAGCGTGGAAGAAAAGATGCAAAAGACAAAGACCGAGTCTCGCATCAAAGTATACTATGAGGTAACAAAGCCAAAGATCTGGTATCTCCTAGTTTTTACAACCTTTGCAGCTGCAATTACTGCATCAAATATTTATCAAGTTGAGATTTCGGCAGCTACTTGGGCCCTTATGCTCATAGGGGTAATTGCGGGCTCTGCTGCAGCAAACACGCTGACAAACTATCATGATAGAGACATTGATGCTATAATGGAGCGAACAAAAACCAGACCGCTTCCCTCAAAGCGGATTTATCCTCCTGAAAAGGCACGGGACTTTGGTCTTGTATTGGCTGCAATTGCTCTTGCGTGCTCATTTGGTCTTTCATATACTACAAGTTTCTGGCAGGGAATAATTGCAGGTTCGCTTATGGCCTTTGGTCTTGCTGATAATATCCTAGTTTACAGCTATACTCTAAAGCGCAGAAGCTGGACTAACATAATTTTAGGCGGATTTTCAGGCGGGGCTCCTGCAATGATTGGATATGTTGCAGTAACAATGGATGGTCTCTGGTCACTTGGGCTTATGATGGGTGCACTTGTTTTTGTATGGATTCCAATGCATATATGGGCGCTGACTTTACATTTTAAAGAAGATTATAACAAGGTAAATGTTCCAATGCTAACTGCTGTAAGATCTGAAAAAGCTTCTGTTAGGATAATAGCAGGAACTACACTTATGATGGTACTATTTTCTGTCGTTCCTTTCTTTTTGACTTTGGAAGATGGAAAACTAATGATGGGTCCAGTCTATCTATACACTGCAATTGCGTCAGGAGTTTTGATGGTAATTTTATCGATTTGGGTTATGGCAAAACCATCTGAAAAAGCATCATGGACTCTGTTCAAGTTTTCCAGTCCTTATCTTGCTGTCTTGTTTATCGCATTGATGGTTGACTCTGCATTATAATTTAGTTTCAACATTAAATGTAAACTGGCTTTTGTTTGTAATTAATTAGAACATCATTTATTCCATCAATAATACTTTGAATCCTAGGTACGCTGAATTTTTTTTCTGTGATTTCATTTTTAATTATATTTAGATAATGTAATTTTGTTTTTACAGTCTTGAGTCGCTTTGTTTTTGATAAATCAGAATTTTTAAGATCAGAAAGATTAGCTGCAATATCACATAACTTGATTAGTTTTGCCTCAAATGGTGCACTTTTTAGTTGCTTTACATATTGGGACTCTCTTTCTTTTTTAGGCAATTTTGTATCCTTTGAGAGTGATGAGACAAAAATTGCAACATCACGTCCAAACTGCTCAAAAATATCATCAAAGCTTGTGTTTGTGTCTTCTATGGTATCATGAAGCCAGGCAGCACAAAGAACATCCTCATTTACAATTCCGATGTTTTTTAGTCTGCTAACTACAGACTCTAGATGTGCAGCGTAAGGTGTAGCTCCATCTTTTCTAGTCATTTTGGAATGTTTTTCTTTTGCAAATAATTCAGCTTTTTCTAGTTTTGTCATGGGTGGTTTTGATATCAACTATTCAAATTCTTAACCAACATTTGTATTATTTTGAATCAAGAAAAAAATCCAAATTCTGATGATTTTCCAATCTCAATTACAAACCATTAAATGTAATCAAAATGACCAAGTGCGTGAGCAAGCAAAAGGCTTTAGATATTTTATCTCAATTCAGGGATCGCAAGCAAAAAAGACTTGAGACCATTAATCAAAGCATCCCTCAGTTTACAACATCTGAATCAAAAGATAACGTAATTTTACTTAGAAATACAGTTCAAGGCGAGCTACAAATCCTTGATGAAGTAATTTCTGAGCTTAAAACAGACCAAAGCTAGTTCAATACGCGTCTCGTTTTGATTGGCTAGCCAACAGATCAACTTTAGCAATATCGTGGACTTATATGACCTGAAATAGATAATCATTCTATGGTACAACTACACGTTTCTAATGAAACAATGCTGCGGATGAAAAAGATAGTAGGAATTGACCATGTAAAAGATGGCGACTATCTTGTTAACGAAATGATTGATATTTTAGAAAAGAAAAACAAGAAGTAGATTATACCTAAAGCTTAATTTTTTTACAAACAAAACTTATCTTTATTTAGAATTATCATCGGATCATGCCAGCTGATATCAAGACAATTGAAGAGCTAAAACAAAAGATAACAAATCTTTCTCTCGATGGGGAAAAATCAAAAAAAAATTCTTGAGTTAATCAGTCAGTTTGAAATTGAGGCAAAAAACAAAAAAGATGGAAAAAAACTACGAAAGATTTTGTTGGATGTTAGTGCAATCAACGTACGTGCGGGTAGCTTGGTGTTTGACTATTCTGAAAACTATGGTCTTCTCTCAAAAATGGTTTAGTAAAATAATTTTAATTTTAAATAGAACAATGTGTATTATCATTATCAGCACCAAAAATTATGATGAGTTTTGTGATAAGATACTAGGGCTAGATAAAAAAATTAGATTTGCAGGAATTTATGATGCACCACGAGTCTATGGAAAGATGCAGGAAGGACTAACATCATATCTTAGCCCATTTGAGACTGAGACATCACCAATCAGGCGCTATATAGATGGAAGGCACGTCTCAAGTTTTAGCAAAAAATTGGAGCGCCAGTTTTTGCATTAACAAAATATGAAAAAGTTTACCGCGTAACTATGATCTTTGAAGGCGAGAAAATTCTTTGCTTTAGCGCAGAAAGTGATGTGAACATAATTGGTTTAATCGATAATGTGATGAAGCTAAGAGACGAAGCCCTAAAGACTTGATTATTGAAAACAACCCAATATCAAAATAGAAGATTTTGTGTGGAGGCAGTAAAAAATGGGACGGCCTGCCTCCACTTAATGGTCAAGGCACTAACTAGTGACATTAGTTTGAAATTTTTCTTATAAAGAGTTACGTAGGAATTATACGCGAGTCTCTAAAGCGCATAAAGTACAAGAAGAATGTTTATTTTTTGTATGATGAAACCCTTTCCATGTTAAAAGTTGAGGAAATAATTCGAAGCTCAAAACTATACGATGTACAGAGGGCCCTCGCAGATCTTGGCATACCTACATTCTCATCTTATGAAGTAAAACTTTCAGGAATCCTCAAGGGTCATTCTGGATGGCGAAACAAGACAAGTGACTTTATCCCAAAATCAAAAATTGAGATCCTATGCAATGACGGCGAACATGATAAGATAGTAAATGCAATTTTAGAAGCTGCAAAGACTGGCGATAAAGGAGATGGCATAGTTTTTGTCTACCAAGTAGACAAACTGGTAAAAATTAAGAATGGCCAAACTGGAGAATCTGCTCTCAAGTAAATTTTTTAGGTTTAAAATTATATTAGATGGTTGCTGAGGCATTATATGAAAAAGGAATATGTTGTAAAGAGCATAGACGCAGCACCAGATGGTAAGCCATATGTTCTGGTATCTTTGATGTCGGCAAAAGAATTAATGGATAATTCCTCACCCGTTTCACCTTTTGGCTCAAAGGTTATGGGGTTTAGCAACATGAATGACATGGTAAAGGAGCTAAACAAGATGTTTACAGGAATGGGCGGCATGCCTGGCGGAGTGACATCGATAAAGCTTGACATGCACGAGTACAAAGAGATGAATCTCTCAGTTGGAGACAAGGTGTACTTGGAGCTTACAAAGGCCGAAAATACTGGTGTCTAGAAATTTCCTTTTTTATAACTAGTACATTCCAAAATCATGGAACATTGTGAAAGGTGTCAAAAAAACCATAAAGTACAACATACTCACGTAGAATCTGCCCATATACCTCATCTTGTCTCAAAGTGTGATTGTTCTTGCCATCTATCAAAATCCTAGAGTGGTAAATTTTCCTTTTATCAAAAAATAAACAAGTCATGACTATAATGAATTATGAATAGAAATTATGAATCATACTACATGACATGCCCTAAATGTAAAGAGTATTTTGGTATGGGTTCAAAATGTATGAATTGTGAATACGATTTTTCGGATTAGATATTCTTAATCCAATTTTTTTCTTTTTTAAATCTAGTTTGTTATAGCCTCTGTAATTTCTGGCTTTTTTTGGCTAATCATCTTTGATAGTCCTCTCATGTAGTTTTGTGCAAAGGTAGTAACTGGCTGTGAGGAATACCAAACACAGCCAAGCACTTCGCAGTCATGACATGTTTTGGCAATCTCCCATTGAGGCGCATCCCAGATTTCTGCTACACTTTTTTCAAGCAACGAATACGAGTTTGCAGGGTCGGTATACTTCCAACACGGAACCATTACCGTCCCGTTTCCATTAACAAAAATCGATTTCCAAACACCACACTCATCAAATACGCCTCTTCCATGTTCGATTATTTGCTCAAAATATTGTGGTGGAATCATTATCTGTGGAGATTTGCCTGATTTTATGTGCTCAAGGACGCTTTTGCATACTTGGAGAATTGTTTCTCTTTCTGGAATTAGTCTGTATTGTACATCAGATCTATCCTCTACAAATGTAAGCGATACTGATGGAACACCTAGCTCTCTTGCACGCTCAAAGTAGCGTCCTGAAATAAACTCATCAGTGTTCCATTTTGTTATTACAGAGTTAAAGTAGTGCGGAACATTGTGTTTGTTTAAGAGCTGAAGGTTTTCCATTACTTTATGATACATTTGCGGTGAAACGCCACGAACCTTGCAATATGGCTCCTCAAAGACAGAATCTATGCTACATGTAATGAATTGGATGTATTGTTTTAGCTCATCAAGATCAATTTTGTGCAGTAGTGAACAATTTGTGATTAGTGTAATTGGCATTTTTAGTGAGTAAAGATGCTTTATCAGTTCCATAAAATCAGGTCGACTTGTTGGCTCGCCGCCCTCAACAATGCACCAGACACAATATTTTGAAACTTTCTCAAAGATCTGCTTCCACTGATCTGTTGTCAGATCATTTTTTCGTGTAATGTTTAGCTGTCCTTCCTTGTCGGCATCACCAAACGGACACATTGGACAGTAATAGTTACAATAGTGAGTAAGTGAAAATACTGCAATAAGCGGGCGTCTTTTTCCAATCGCTCTATTGACAGACCACTTTCCAACGCGATTGATTGTTCGAATAATGTCTACTGGCATTTTCTTTTAAAATCACGGCTAAATCATATTAGGTTTGCCTACAGCAAATAGTAGAAATTCTACGTATTCCTTTTTAGGAATTTTCACGTATTATACCGACTAGGCAAGTAGGACGATCTTTTGTGTGAGAGTAAGGCTTGCACATTATGTGAACCTGCTTGCCTGTTAAAACAATTTTCTTTAAACAAGAATTAAAAAAGATTCCCACTCCTTTGTACTAAAAATGTTGTAGAACTTTTTCCAAGGATCAAAGCTTCGTGGAGGTTAAATACAAAAATTGTATAATATTATTTGATGACTACAACAGCATGGAAATGTTACAGATGCGAACTTATCTTCAAAGAAGAAGACCATGCTGAAATCCACAAAAAAATATCAAATCATCCATCTCAAAAAATAAAAATTGCAATGGCATAAACTAGTTTATGCTTCAAAATCAAATTTTATCTGGTCTGTTAAGCTTCCATGCTCTGCATTTAGTGTATACTCCCCATCACCATTCCAACCAGCACCTGCTGCAATCAAAAGCGTTGAAAACTTGCCGTTACTTTTTATTTTTATAGTTTCAGACCAGACTAATTGCCCACCTGAATTTTGAATTGATAGCTTGATTTCAGCTCCAGCTGATGTCTCAGAGGTTCCAGAAATCGAAATAATATCACCTTTGTTGTAGGAACGCTGATCTGTAGATATTGAAAGTCCCGTAATCTTTGGCGTTATACTAATCGGGCTTAAATCACTAAAATCGGATTGAGTGGCCACCACACCTATTGCTATTATTGCTACAATTACTGGTGCTGCAATAAACAGAATTTTTTTTGATGGCATACGACCAGTTGGTTTCCATTCTTTTTGTTTTGTAAATGATTGTGGTTGTTGACTTTGTAGTGATGGCTTTTTACTTTCAAGGTTAGCTTCTGCTGATTTTGTTTGTTCTACATTTTTTGTTGCAAGTTCCTGAGTTTGTCGGTTTAGGAATTCTTTTGTTGGCTCTGGCATTCTAGGTTTCTTAAATGATAACTCTTGAAATGATTTTAGAAAATCTCTTTTTTTCTCTTTTGGTTCTTCTTTTAGATATCGTGCGACTAGAGACTCGACATACTTTCTGTCAGGCAGCGTTATGATCTTGGTTTTTTCAAAATCGTCTTTGATGCGACTGAGTCGTTGTGAGTCTCCTCTGCTTGATTTGAGAAGATCTTCGATGTCTTTTATGATGTAATCTGCCATTTCTTCATATCACTTTAAATGCGTATTTTCTTTGTGAGCTTAAAAGTTCTTAAAGATTAGGTGTGTCTTATTTGATCAAATTTTAGCAATGCCAAACTTGTGTTTTATTTTGTTTTGAATGTAATTTCCTCGCCCCATCCTATTGGTACTGTAACTGAGACAACACCTGGCTTTTTTTGTGTATGTTTTGCATATTTTTTCATATCATCATTATCCAAAATATTGTCTGCAGCTATTATTCCACCTTTTTTTACCATTTTGAGGCATGTTTCAAAATACTTGATGCTATTTTCCTTATCTGCATCAATAAATGCAAAATCAAACAAGTCTTGACTTTTTTCAAGTTTTTTGGATAAATCAGATAGGACATCTATCGCTAGTCCTTCTTTGATATCAATTATTTCTGAAACATCAGCATCCTCAAAATTCTTTTTTGCAATCTGTATTTTGTATTGACTCTGCTCAATTGTAGTTATGGCGTTTTTTCTTTCAGATTTTTTTGTGTTAGAGATAACTGCATCTGCAAACCATAGTGTTGAATAGCCTGTGGATAGTCCGATTTCAAGAATCTTTTTTGCCTTTGTTGCCTTTAGCAATATGTTATAGAACATTGCGGTTTCTTTTGTGATGGCAAGCATTCTTTTTTCATGCACAATTTTGTCTTTGTTTTTATTTTCGTAATCGGCTTGTTTTTGTAATCGAAAAATTACTTGTTCTATTTTTTGTTCCAATATGGTTAATTATTTTATTTGATTTAATTAAAAATCATTCAAGCCCGAGCTGTTAATATAATGGTGTCATATACTCGAAAATGTGGAATGCGCTTTCTACACGAGTATAAAAGCGTGCAATGCTAGTATTTTGCATGTGCTATGATGAATAAGAAACATCCTCAAGTACCTGAAACCCTTTCTTCATGGGCTCAAGACGAATATAGTAAATGGCTTTACTGGAAAGATGAAGGCAATCAACCAGCTCATGATGAAAATATTGAAGACGAGCTTCACCGAACTTTATACGACAAAGAATTTCGCAAAGTAGCTCTTGATACTTGGAGCAGAAGACAATATCTTGATTTTAGAAAAAAAATAATGGAAACTACTTTTAAAACTCCATACTATGCCGAAGTCATTAACTGGGTGGCACGATGGAACGCCTTGTTTGAATATAGATAAAATCGCAAATACTATTGTTTACTGATCGTATATAGTTAGTAAAATACAGCAAAGTAATGGCTTATTATCAAATTTGAAGACTAGCCGCCAGTCTAGGGGAAAATATGCTTGATTATATCAAAGCCATCATAGGTGGCCTTAATAGAATAATAGGATTTTTCAATAATTTCATCTGATTTTATAGCGAGATAAAAAAAGTACAGTTGTTTGATCAAAAATATGCATCTTGGGTCTTAACTTTTTTTTGTAAAAGCCAAAAACGTGAATACCTCAGTTGGCCTTGTAATACTATTGCTAGCCATAGTTGTATCTAGCAGTATGACATTTGCTAGCGCAGCAACAGGCAGCCTTGTCATAAAGGGCTTTCCGCAAAAAAGCCCACTTGATTCAGGCGAGATACCAGTTATTGTTGGAAGAGTAACAGACAGTGCTGGAAAACCTGTCGCAGGCGTATCAGTAACTGCAGTTGTTGGCGAGGATCAAGCTAGTACAGTTAGCGGCACCGATGGATCATTTAAGATAAGTTTAGCTCCTGCAAATTCTGGCAAACATTATACAAATGTAATTGCAGCAAAAGATGGTTTTGAAGAAGTATCTACAATAATTGTTTACAACGTCAAGGAACCTGCATTTATTCCACCTGACTTTACTGGCGTTCAAACACTAGTACAGGATAGTCTGACAAACAACCCACTTTCTGAATACTTGGTAAAACAAATGGATGCATCAAGAAACTTGCAGGAAGAAGAACAGAAAAAGCTACAAGAAATTGAGCAAAGCAAAGTCAATATTGATGAGCAAAGAAAACTCGCAAAGGCTGAACTAGAAAAAGACCTTAGAGCATTTAATGCTGAATCAACACTAAACTCTGCAAGAAAGTCATTTGAGGCATTTGTTATTGACATGGATGGATATGTTCGTGGAATCTTTTTGGATCAGTTTGGATTCACGGAACAAAAAACAATGGCAGGTAAGGAAGCAAAAACAAAGGCGCTTGAAAGCGGAGCAAGCTCAAAGGAAGCCATGAAGGCATTTCAGAAAAAGGCATCATCAACAAGAGGTGATGTTATCAGCTATAACACATACTTGAATGCAAAACATGGATTTGCTCATCCAACACTACAAAATAGTTTTGATAGCGAAGGAAAACTACCAAGATACAATAACGACACTTTGCCGTAATAATTTCACTTTTTATTTTCAATAGTATTAATTACAATAACAGCTGTAGTATCAATGGTGGTTTTTTCCTAGATGGAGATTATGGGAAGGGGATTTAGGCAAATAATACGCGAATCCCCGCTGTATTTTCATATTGGGCTCAAGTATGCAGGCTACAAATTTTTTAATAAAAAAAGCCCGCTCTATGGCTCTGCTGACATAATTAATGTCTGCAACCTTCACTGCGAACACTGCTACTGGTGGCTAAATAGAAAGGAAAACGAGGATCTTACAGTAGAGCAGTGGAAAAAAATCATAGACGAGAAATTCAAAAAGAAACACGTCTTTATTATTACACTTGTTGGTGGCGAGCCAATGCTACGACCAGATGTGGTTGAGCTTTTTGTAAAAGAGTTTCCAAAACGCATCTGTGTTGTTACAAACGGCACCTATCCAATTCCCTCGCTAAAAGACATTTACTTTTACTGGATTTCAATTGATGGTACAGAACAAATCCACAACGAAATTCGTGGTAAAGACGCTTGGGCAAAAACAAGAAAAAATGTAATTGATTATGTTGAAAACAATGGAGAAAAGGCATGGAAGGATATCTGGATTACAATGACTATAAACTCTAGAAATTACATGAC
>VHBM01000041.1 GCA_016871975.1 Nitrososphaerota archaeon
GATCCCATCTTTTTGTTGTGTGAGAACAGCACATACTTTATTCCATTATCAAACAGGTCTATACTTTCTAATCTACCAATTGTTGTTGTCATGCCGTCGTTTACCTCGCGTTCAATCCTAGGCTGCGGTCGTGTCGGATCCTCATGGACTGCATAGTAATCTGGTGGTGCAGATGGAAGACCAGCCACACTTATTTTTTTAGAATATTCCTCATACGACTCTTTTGCAGTTTTTGGATCAATTGGCTTTGATGTCTCAACAAAGACTGATTCTGTATGTCCATCAAGGACTGGAACTCGCGTACAGGTACAGCTAACCTTGATATTGGCTGGAATTATTTTTCCATCCTTTAGCTTGCCAAGAATCTTTGCAGTTTCTATCCTTACCTTTTGTTCCTCTTTTGGAATGTATGGTATGATATTGTCTGTAACATCCATTGCAGAAACGCCCGGCTCTCGTCCGGCACCTGATATTGCCTGCATTGATGTCATCAATACTCTTTTTGCCCCATATTTTTCATAAAGTGGCTTCATTGTTATTGCAAGTCCTGTTGTCGTGCAGTTTGGCAAAGGCGCGACAAAACCCTTCCAGTTTCTATTTTTTCTTTGAGTATCGATTAGCTCTGCCTGCTCGTCATTTATTCCTGGTATAAGAATTGGAACATCCTCCTCATATCGAAAAGCAGACGACGTACTAATTACAGGAACATCTTTTGCAAAGCGCTCCTCTATTTCTCTTGCAGCGCCGCTTTCAATGGATGTAAAAATGAGATCAAGCTCATTTACCTTTATCTCATCAACTGATCGTACTATCATATTTTTGATATATTCTGGGATCTGGCCACCAACCTGCCATTTTGTGATTCCGCTAGCAGTATCCTTTATTGCATCAACGAACTTTTTTCCCGCAGATCTTTCAGATGCTGCAATCTGTGTTACCTCAAACCACGGATGGTCCTTTAGCGATACTACAAATTCCTGGCCTACAGAGCCTGTTACACCAATTATTGCTACTCTTTTCTTCACAAACAAAAATTCCTCAAGTTCAATTAATAATCCTTTAGTGAAAAAATACCAAAACACAATAAATCCTAAGGTGTGTATTCTGAATCTATGAAATTTAGATTGGAAAAAAGCATAGCAAGCCATTTCCCAGTCAAGCATGGCGGATTATACTCGGTAAAAAACACAGATTCCTCGGTAACTGACTTTAGCTCAAACATATCTCCGCTAGGCTTTCCGCCTCTAGTCAAAAAGGCAATAAAAAAGGAAATACACTCACTTGATGTCTATCCAGACTCTGATTCTACAAAATTACGCTCGCATCTTGAATGGTATACCGGAATTTCAAAGGACCAGATTGTTGTAGGAAACGGCGCAACAGAGATAATTTACAATTTTTGCAAGACATTTCTTGGCAAAAAAACTCCGATTTTGATTCCTGTTCCAACTTTTGGAGAATATGAGGCAGCATGCAAACTTGCCGGCTGCAAAGTTTCATTTTTTAAAACAATGAATCTCAATGACTCACTTGATGGCTTTATCAAAATTATTCCAAAAAATGGCTGTGTCTTTTTGTGCAATCCAAACAATCCAACAGGAGTCTTAATACAAAAATCTAAAATGCTTGAGATAATAAAAAATGCCAAGAAAAAAAATACTCTAGTTTTCATTGATGAATGCTTTATTGAGCTTGTCCCAAGCTCAAATGAATCGGTTGTAAAGGTAATTAAAAAATTTGATAATCTCTTTGTCCTACGATCTCTAACAAAGTCATTTGGTCTTGCAGGAATAAGGATAGGCTATGGCCTCGGAAGCAGGAGAATGATCTCGGTTCTAAATAAAATAAAAATTCCATGGAATGTAAGCGGACTAGCACAAAAGGCTGCAAGTGCAGCCCTGTGCCATAGCTTCTACCTGGATAAAACAAGAAATCTAATCAAAAAAGAGTCAAAGTATCTTTCTGATTCCATTGCAAAAATGCCAAACTTTTCCTGTCATAGCTCAGCTACAAACTTTATTTTGATAAAATCAAAAATAAAATCAAAAACACTGCAAAAAAAACTGCTTGCAAAAAAAATTCTTGTCAGAGACTGTAGCAACTTTAGAGGACTAGATGATCAATACATTCGCATTGCAGTAAAGGGCCACAAAGAAAATGTTATGCTGATCAAAGCGTTGGAGTCAATCAAATGAAGTCACTGATGATTCAGGGAACATCATCTGGTGCTGGCAAGACAACGCTTGTTACTGCGCTTTGCAGAATTTTTTCAAAAAAAGGCTACAAGGTTGCCCCATTCAAATCGCAAAACATGTCAAACTATTCCTACAAGACAAGCGAGTTTGAGATTTCACGTGCACAGGCAATCCAAGCAGTTGCAGCACGTACAGAAATCACGCCTGATATCAATCCAATTCTACTAAAACCGCTTGGACACTATCAAAGCTTGGTATTTTTGCATGGCAAGTTTTACAAAAAGATGCATGCAACAAAATACTATCAAACGTTTGCACTCACAAAGGGGCTTGCGGCAAGCATCCATTCTCTAAACAAACTTCGACGGTTCAATGACTTTGTGATAATAGAGGGAGCAGGCTCTCCATCTGAAATTAATTTATCAAAATATGATATTGCAAATATGAGAATTGCAGAAAAAGCAAACTCACCTGTTTTGCTTGTTACAGATATTGACAGGGGGGGCTCGTTTGCAAGTATAGTTGGAGCCATGGCACTTTTAGAAAAAAAATATAGACATTTTGTAAAAGGGTTTGTCATAAACAAGTTTAGAGGGGATCTTGATATTTTAAAACCGGCATTTCAGAAACTGAAAAAAAATACTGGCAGACCAGTTCTTGGCACAATCCCTCTTGCAAAGTTTGCACTGCCTGAGGAGGATTCGCTAGGTGTAAAGGCAAGGCACATGGTCTGGAACAAAAAAAACCTAGAAAAGATCAACTCTGAGATTGACAAGCTAAGTAAATTAGTAGAAAAAAACCTAAACATAAAAGAAATAGAGAGAATGATAAGATGATACTAGAGTCGCTTCTAATAGTTGCTCTTGCGCTGTTTTTGGATTTTACGCTAGGTGATCCAAAAAATAAATATCACCCAACAGCATGGATTGGAAAACTTGTTGCAAAACTAGTTCCTTTCACAAAAAATAATTCTCAAGGGCTTGAAAAACTTGGAGGCATAGCTCTTGTCTTAATTGCAACGTCGATTGTTGCATCATTTCTTGTACTTTTAGGAATCACACTTGAAAGCATGTCTGCACCATACTATGTTGGATTGTTTATCACAGTTGCAGTTGGCGGAGTTTTGCTAAAAACGACAATTGCAATAAAGGGGATGGAAAAACACGCAATTGCAGTATTAAATGCGCTTGAGCGTGAAAATCTAGATGAAGCAAGGTCAAAACTAGCACTGATTGTAAAGCGTGACACAAAAGGCCTTGACAAAAATCACATCTTATCTGGAGTTCTTGAAAGTGTAAGTGAAAATACGGTTGATGGGGTTACAGGTTCGCTGTTTTACTTTGCCTTGTTTGGCTTGCCTGGCGCATTTGTGTACCGAACAATAAACACAGTCGATGCAATGGTTGGCTACAAGACAAGTCTTTTCAAAAATGTTGGATGGTTTGGAGCAAACTGTGACAAGGCTCTCAACTATATTCCTGCCAGACTGACAGGACTTGTGATGATCCTAAGTGCAATGATTCTCGGTGAAAACTGGAAAATGTCATACCAAATAATGAGACGTGATGGAAAAAATACTGAAAGTCCAAATGCCGGCTATCCAATGGCTGCACTGGCTGGTGCGCTTGGGGCAAGGTTTGAGAAAATAGATCATTATTCGCTTGGCGAGGGAAGTCTCGAGTTTTCAAAATCACATGTAAAGGCTGCAATCAAGATGATGAATCTTACATCGATTTTGTTTTGTGCGATAGTGGCAGCTCCAATAATTGTAATTTTATCATATCTTGGATGGTGGATTCATGCTTAGAGAAATCGGTTCAGTATTTTCATTTTTGACTATCATACCATCAAGCAACGCAAGTCTTGAGACTGTTGCAAGATACATGTACATTTTTCCAATTGTTGGAATTGCAATAGGACTAGGAGTTGGCGGAATAGGTTTTGGCCTGTCGCTTTTTCTTGAGCCGCTAATTGTCGCGTTACTAGTAGTAGCTTGTCTTGCACTAGTAACTGGAATTCACCATACTGATGGCCTTGCAGATTTTGCAGATGGCCTTATGGTAAAAGGAACAAAGGAAAAAAAACTACAGGCTATGAAAGACGTCTCAACAGGCTCTGCAGGAATTGTTGCAGTGGTGCTATGTCTTGTTGGCATGATTATTGCGCTTTCGCTGATTCGAGGATTTGAAATCTTTTATGCGATTTTACTTAGCGAGATTTTTGCCAAGTTTTCAATGGTTTTGCAGGCAAGCTTGGGCAGGTCTGCTGCGGTTGGCTCTAACTCGCCATTTGTACAAATAATGAAGGACAAAAAACGACTGCTTGCAGCGTTTGCAATTACAATTATTCCACTAGCTGTGCTTGGGGGAACTACAGGATTGGTTGTCTTTGGTGCTGGAACCACGATTACGCTTTTTATTTTGGCTATCTCGACTCGAAGCTTTGGTGGAATCACAGGCGATGTTTTAGGCGCAACAAATGAGCTAACAAGACTGTCATCACTTTTGATCTTTGCATCGATATGATTGGACTTGTGATGGCTGGCGGCAAAGGAAGCCGCATGGACTTGTCAGAGGAAAAGCTTTTGCTAAAATACAAAAAACCTGTCATCCTTCATGTAGTTGATGCACTAAAAAACTCGAATTGTTTTTCACAAATAGTTGCAGCAACAAGCCAAAACTCACCAAAGACAAAGAATCTTTTAGAAGAAAATGGAATCAAGGTCTTTGAGACTCTAGGTAATGGATATGTCAAAGACCTAAACGTTGTACTGCAATCATTTGATGATTATGTACTTGTGGTATCAGGTGATCTTCCTTTGCTTGATGAACAAATAATAAAAAAAATTGTAAACCAAAAATCAGATAGTGTCTGGCTAAGCTTTCTTGTAACAAAAAAGTTTCTTGATGCATGTAACATAAAATCACAATATACCACAAGATTTGAAGGAAAAGAGTGTGCATTTACAGGAATCTCGCTTGTCAATGCAAGGAAAATATCAAGCCTTGATAGTATCAAGGAAAGTTATGTTATCTTAGATGACAAGAGGATTGCGTTTAATCTAAACACAAAAGAGGATCTTGCGCTTCTTTCCAGTCTTTAGACTATTCGGCGCTTCCTAAAACTTTACCAAAAATTTTTGCCTTTGCACCTGTTGGCTGGGAAATGACATTTCCACATGACTTGCATGTTACCTCAGTTGATGCATGTGAATACACAATGTTTTCCTCATTGCATTCCTTACAGCTAACCTTTTGAAAAACGCTATTTGGTAGCGGAATTTCAATATGTTCCTTTTTCATACTGCAACAAGCTCCACTTTTCTTACACGAATTCCTTCCCTGCTGAACTTCTTTTTACATTCACTACAGGTAAAGATTGGAGTAAACTTTTTTGTTGTCTTTGCAGGTTTTGCCAATTTTGGAAATTTCTGTCCACCATATCCCTTCTTGTCCTCTTCATGTCGCCTTTCTCCTATGGCAGAACCTCTTCTTTTTCCTGCCTTGTATGCTGTTACCTTTTGTTTTGTGTGCTTGTTACATTTAGGACAGTATCGAGTTATTTCCTTTGGCATGTTCATATGCAAAAACCTCTTTGTCGGTAATTTAAACATCGCTTTGAATCTATAATAAATGCAAATCCACATTATTTTTGTTGCATTCAAAATTGTCATCTGTTATTTCTGATATCAACGCAGTTGCAATGGGTGATGCAAAGGCAGAACTTTTACTAAAAAACTGCTCGCTTGTTAATGTCTATACTCGCGAAATTTTACCAAGTACAGATATTGCAATTTCAAAACAACGAATTGCATATGTTGGAAATGATGCATCACATACAGTAGGAGAAAAAACTACAGTAATTGATCTTGAGGGAAAATATGTCACGCCTGGATTTGCAGACCCGCATGTTCACATTGATCACTTTGTTTTGCCTTCAGAGTTTGCAAAAAAGGCACTTGTCTGCGGTGTAACATCGCTTTTTTCAGATCCAATTGATATTGTAAGTGTGTGTGGATATCGCGGCTTTAGAGAGTTTCTCAACCTTTGCTCAAATCTTCCTATACGAATCTTTAATGTTGTTCCAGGTGGCCTTCCAGTTGATAGAAAGTTTAGCCACAGCAGAACACTTGATGCAGCTCAGACAAATGCTGCAATAAAACTTTCATCTGTTCTAGGACTAGGTGAGGTATTTTCATGGACAAAGGTGACAAACCGAGACTCTAAAACAATGAAGACAATATCTACAATGCTTGATAATGACTGCATCATAAACGGTCATACAGCTGGTGCCTCTGGCAAAAAGCTTAACGCCTATGTCTCATCTGGAATTCTTTCCTGCCATGAGCCAATCAATTATGATCAGGTAATAGAAAGACTCAGACTAGGCATGTGGATAATGGTAAGAGAAGGCTCTATCAGACGTGACATAAAAGAGATAATCCCATCTGTTTTGTCAAGCCATGTTTTTACAGACAGGTTGATGTTTTGCTCAGATGGTCTTGATCCTGCAGATATTGACAAGTATGGTCACATCAACTATTGTGTAAGTGAAGCCATAAAGCTTGGAGTAGAGCCAATTGAGGCAATTGCAATGGCATCAAAAAACTGCTTTGACTATTACAACATGGGTCGTGATCTTGGAGGGATAGCACCAGGCAAGCTAGCAGATATTTTGGTATTTGACAGCCTTGATGAGCTAAAACCACACAAGGTCTTTGTTGGAGGCAAACTCGTAGTTTCAAACGGCAGCATTGTAACACAGATAAAAAAACACACTATTCCAAAGTGGATAAAAAAAACTGTAAAACTGAAAAAATTCTCAGAAAATGATTTTGTTGTAAAATGCAAGACTGCAACTGCAAATGTCAACACGATAAATCTAAAGACAGAAATTGTTACAGAGAAAGGCACAGCCGAGCTTTTAACAAAGGATGGAAATGTCTTGGCTTCACCTGATAAGGATGTATGGAAGGTTGCAGCATTTGACAGGACATATGGCTCAAAAAAGCAAACTGTTGGCTTTTTGACAAACTTTGGAGCACAGATAGGCGCATTTGCATCAACATGGACATTTCATGAAAATGATCTGATTGTAATTGGCTCAAATGAACAAGATATGGCAGTTGCAGCAAACAATCTGATAAAAACACAGGGTGGCATGACTGTAGTAAATAATGGAAATGCGCTTGCAAGCATGCCAATGCAGCTTGGTGGAATAATCTCAACAGATCCCTTTGAGAAAGTATCAAGCAATTTTGTAAATCTAAACTCCACGATAGTAGATTCTGGCTGCAGATTTTCAAAGCCGCATCTTATACCTCTATTTTTGTCTTTTCTTGCGTTGCCTGATATTCGAATTTTGTATAGCGGTCTAGTTGATGTAAAGAAAAGATCCTACCTTCCAGTTTTAAGCTAAAGATATTATAATGGGTCATAAGAAAATTGAACTGAAAATTAGATGGCATCAATTCAGCAAACCCCTCAGGGACCTGTTCTAGTCCTAAAAGAGAGTGCACTTCAGCAAAAGGGACGAGATGCACAGGCAAATAATATCATGGCTGCAAAACTTGTTGCAGACTTGGTAAGAACAAGCCTTGGCCCAAGAGGGATGGATAAGATGCTTGTTGATTCATTAGGCGATGTTACAATTACAAACGATGGTGCTACAATTCTAAAAGAAATTGATGTTCAGCACCCAGCAGCAAAGATGATGGTTGAGATCTCAAAGGCAATTGACAACGAGGTTGGCGATGGAACTACATCATCTGTTGTTTTTGCAGGCTCTTTACTTACAAAAGCACAAGATCTCTTAAAAAAAGACGTACATTCCTCAGTCATAGTAGAAGGATTTCAGGCAGCAGCAGAAAAGGCACTTGAAATACTAACCGAAATTGCCAAGCCAGTAAAGCCTGAAGAAACAGAAGAGCTGATCAAAGTTGCAAGAACAAGTATGGAATCAAAATTAATTTCAGAAGATAGCCCCAGTCTTTCAAAACTTGTAGTTGACGCCATACTGAGAATTGCAGAAAAACATGGAGAAAAGCATGTTGTTGATCTTGATAACGTTAAAGTAGAAAAAAAGGCAGGTGGCTCAATTCAGGATTCCAGTTTGATAAAGGGAATTGTTCTTGACAAAGAAGTAGTTCATAGCGGCATGCCAACAAAAATTCAGAGTGCAAAAATTGCACTGCTAAACTGCCCACTTGAGATAGAAAAGACTGAGATGAGTGCAGAGATTCGAATTTCTGATCCAACACAAATGCAGATGTTCATTGAAGAGGAACAAAGAATGATAAAACAAATGGTAGAAAAAATCCACAAGGTTGGAGCAAACGTAGTCATCTGTCAAAAAGGAATTGATGACATTGCACAGCATTATCTTGCAAAATATGGAATACTTGCAGTAAGACGAGTAAAAGAAAGCGACATGTCAAAGCTTTCAAAAGCATGCGGTGCTACAATTACTACTAATTTAGAAGATTTAACAGAAAATGATCTTGGTTCAGCAGAAAATGTACATCAAAAGAAGGTAGAGTCTGACAAGTGGGTGTTTGTTGAAGGGTGTAGAAATCCAAAATCAGTCTCACTTCTACTACGTGGCGGCTCTCAAAGAGTTGTTGATGAAGTAGATAGGTCAATGCATGATGCACTGATGGTAGTAAAGGACGTAATTGAAAAGCCAGCAATTGTTGCAGGCGGTGGCTCAGTTGAGGCATATCTAGCAGGCAGAATAAATGAATGGGCAGATGGTTTTGAAGGAAGAGAGCAGCTTGCAATCAAAAAGTTTGCAGAGGCACTAGAAGTAATTCCACTTACCATTGCAGAAAATGCTGGAATGGATCCAATTGATACTATGGTAAACCTTAGAGCAAGACAAAGCCAGGGACAAAAGTGGGCAGGAATAAATGCAAGAGAGCAAAAAGTCGAAAACATGTTATCACTTAACATCATAGAGCCAGTTGCTGTAAAAGAGCAAATAATCAAGTCCGCAACAGAGGCAGCATGTATGATTCTAAGAATTGATGATGTAATTGCAATATCTGCAAACAAAGGTGGCGGCGGCATGCCTGGCGGCCACTAGATTATAAAAAATTTTAAAATATTATAATCAAATCTGAAAAATTCAAAACATACCATATTGTTTCCTATTTGTGTTTAAAATAGGAATAGACCTTGGAGGGACAAAAACTGAAGGAATCTTGCTTGATGAAAGTCTTAAAATAATTGAGCGAAAGCGAGTTTCCACAATCCAAGATTACAAAAAGATCATAGAAACTATTTCTACGCTTGTAAATGATCTAAAATCAAAGGCATCTGGAAAAGCAACAGTTGGCGTGTGTACTCCAGGAGTCATCTCTCAAAAAACTGGTCTGATAAAAAATAGCAATACACAATGTCTTATTGGAATGCCACTGCAAAAGGATCTTGAAAAAACATTTGGACAAAAAGTCTCGATGGAAAATGATGCAAACTGCTTTGCCATGGCAGAAGCACAGCTTGGTGCTGCAAAAAACTATGATGTTGTATTTGGTGTAATAATGGGTACAGGAGTAGGCGGCGGAATTGTGATAAATGGCAAGATACATCACGGAAGATCAAATATTGCAGGTGAGTGGGGTCATCACATCATAAGACCGCAGGGAAACAAGTGTTACTGCGGAAAATCT
>VHBM01000042.1 GCA_016871975.1 Nitrososphaerota archaeon
TGGCAAGATCATGTGTTATGTAGATGTAAGAGATTTCATATTTTTTTTGCAGCTCTTCCATCAGCTCAAGCATCTCTGCTCGAATAGATACATCAAGCATCGATACTGGCTCGTCTGCGATAATTATCTTTGGTTTTAGTACAAGGGCACGTGCTAGGACAACTCGTTGTCGCTGGCCTCCAGACAATGTATGGGGATATTTTTTTACAATTTCTTCAGCAGGCTCTAGCTTTACCTCACGCAATGTCTCAAGTACTATTCTTTTTCTTTCCTCGGTACTTCCAATACCATGAATCTCTAGTGGCTCGCAGACAATATCATACACTCTCATTCTTGGGTTAATCGAGTCGTATGGGTCTTGATAGATCATCTGGCAAGACATTCTTAATTTTTTAATGCTTTTTGACTCGTCAGTTATCTGCTCGCCATTGAAAAACATCTTGCCAGAATCTGCATCTATTGCTTTCAGAATAAGTCTTGCAGTAGTTGATTTTCCAGAGCCTGATTCGCCTGCTAAAACAAAGACTTCGCCTTTTTTTAATGAAAATGAGACATTATCTACAGCCTTGACAACTGTAGTTTTTGAGCCAAAAACACTCTTTTTTGTAAAATGCTTTGTAAGCCCTTCTACTCTGAGTATTTCCACAGCCTAGGATACGTTTTCTAGTATATCAACAAAATCTAGTAGCCTCTAGCTAAAACTACATTTGAAACGCTTTTTGATTTGCACAAAATACATTTTCCATCAGCGTTTTTACTATCAAAAGGAATCACTCTGATGTCGGCACCTGTCTCTTCTTTTATTTTTTCTTCACACTTTTGATTGCCACACCAAGGCGCTTCAAAAAATCCACCGGCTTCGATTTTTGATTTAAACTGATCATAGTCAGATATTTTTTGAGTCATCTGAGAAAGCAATTTTTTTGCAGACTCGAATATCTCTTTTTGAATCTCATCAAGTACTGGGATGATCTCGTTTTCTAATTTATCAAGTGATACGTCAGTTTTTTGGCGGGAATGGCGTTTTACAAGGACAACTTTTTGTTTTACTAAATCCTTTGGGCCAACCTCAACACGCAAAGGTATGCCTCTTAGCTCCCAGTCATGAAACTTGAATCCAGGAGTAAGCTGGCTGCGTTTATCTACATGCACTCGAAGGCCTTTCTTTTCTAGCGTCTTTTCTATCTCGCTTGCCTTTTCTAGAACCTTCTTTTCATCTTCATCTGTATAGTATATTGGAACAATTACAACCTGAATAGGTGCAACCTTTGGAGGAAGTACCAAGCCCTTGTCATCTCCATGAATCATTATCATTGCACCAATCAGTCTCCAAGAAACACCCCAAGATGTCTGCCAGACAAAAGTTTCTACATTGTCTCTGTCTGAAAATTTTACCTCAAATGGTTTTGAAAAGTTTTGTCCCAAAAAGTGTGATGTTCCCATTTGGAGTGCTTTTCCATCGGGCATCATTGCCTCCATTGTTGTTGTGTATACTGCACCAACAAACTTTTCTTTCTCACTTTTTTTGCCTACAAGAACAGGAATTGCAAGCTCATCTTCGATAGTTTTTTTGTATGTTTCTAGAATTTCAAGTACTTCTGCTTCTGCTTCATCTTTTGCTGCATGAACTGTATGGCCTTCCTGCCAGAGAAACTCTGATGTTCTAATAAACGGCTTTGTTGCCTTGATCTCTGCACGCAATGCAGTATTCCAAAAGTTGATTTTTAGTGGCAAGTCCCGCCAGCTCTTTATCCATTTAGAATACAGAGAATATGCCAGAGTCTCAGATGTTGGGCGAAGCGCCAGTCTGTCACCAACCTCAGAATTTCCTGAATGCGTTACCCAGAACACTTCTGGATTAAAGCCGCTAAAATGTTCCTTTTCTTTTCCAAGCAAAGATTCTGGAATCAAGACAGGAAGAAAGCCATTTCTTATGCCAATTTTTTTAAATTTTTTATCAAGCGAATCTTTGATTGACTCCCAAATTGAATAGCCGTCCGGCCTTAGAACAATCAAACCCTTTACTGGCGCATAATCTGCAAGCTCTGCCTTTAGAACAACCTGAGTATACCACTCGCTAAAATTTTCTTTTTTTGAAACTGTGATTCCTATCTGCTCGCTCAATTTCAGATTATAGTAAAACCATGTACTAATGAGCCTTTTTGTCTAAAGCTTGTCGCCTTTGCAAAGAACTTTTCCAGTTACTCTGCTTTGAAAGTTGGGGCAAACAAAACACTGGACAAAATGAATATTTTCTTTGAAAACAGGGCAGTCGACATATTCTTGCTTCATTTTTTTGAGCATCTTTGGACTAACGCCTTTAAGCTTTAGCTTTCCTTTTTCATCCATCATGCCAGATTCTCTTAGCTCTTCTTTTACCTTGTCTGGAATTTTTTGTCGTTCTTCTGTTGTTTTTATCTCAACTTCGTATTTGTGTTCTAGCTCATCCATAATGTGTTGACTTGGGGTGTTCGATTTATTACTAGCGATCAAAATGTCAACCGATGTGCCAACTAACTATATTTATACAAAAACTAGATGTTGAAACTTTTGGTAGATATTTTCAGAATTTAACACCAAAGCCAATCAAAGCTATTCAACAGATCTATTATGAACAAATTGGGCATGCCTGCTAGGCTTCGACACCAGAGCTAGGCTGTTTCCAATAGCGTTAGGGATGCAGAGATGACTGCAGTCATCTTGTTAACGCCCTAAACGGTGTCCCTCTTAGCATTTAATATGATAAAAGATTGTCGGCTATCAAAAGTAATTTGAAAAAAACAATCGATCTTTTTTGTATAACATTAATATAATTAATTTTTTGACTGGAAATCGTAAAACACTTGCTTGCAATTTTTGATGTGGAAGGAGTCCTCTTTGATGCAGAATACCTGCCACTTCTTGCCGAAAAGGTAAACAAGGAAAAAGAGATCTGGGAAATCACAAAAAAAGGAATTGAAGGTGTAATAAACTGGGAAGAAGGCCTCAAAAAAAGAATCGAGCTATTGCGTGGCCTAAGCTATGAGACATGCAAAGAAGTTGCAGATTCTCTTCCAATAATGACAGGGGCAAGAGAAGCGTGTGGCATACTAAAATCTGCAGGATGGAAGCTTTTGGCAGTTTCTGGTGGATTTACAATCATGACTGAACGACTTCAAAAGGAACTAAACTTGGATCATGTGTTTTCCAATGAATTAATTTTCAAAAACGGCAAGCTTGACGGCGTTAAAATTCATGTTGACTCTGACAAGTCAAGGTCTGCTAAAATAAAGATAAAAGAATGGGATGAGAAAAAGGAAAACATAATTGCAGTAGTTGATGGCGCAAATGATCTCAAATTGTTTGATATTTGTGGTTTAGGTGTGGCATATAGGGCACAAGACATTGTAAAAGACAAGGCAGATGTCACACTAGATGAAAAGGACCTCTCAAAGCTAATCGATGTTATAAACCACCACTACAAGCTAGAGCTTTCAACTGTTGCCTAGCTAGTAAAATTAAAACATCTTTTAACATACTCAAAATAACGCATTGACACTTGAAATCATACCTGTAAATATCAAAAAAGAGATAGCGCCAGGAGACAAGCTGGCAGATTTGATTTCATCAAATGCCAAACTGCAAGATGGAGACATTATCATAGTATCACAAAAAGTTGTGTCAAAACAGGAAGGACGAATAGTAAATCTTTCGTTGGTTATTCCATCAATTCTTGCAGCTGGCTTGGCCTCTGAATACCAAAAAAGTCCTCAGGTTGTCGAGGCAATCTTGTCTGAAACAAAAAGAATTGTACGACTAGAAAATGGAATTTTAATCTCAGAGACAAAACATGGATTTGTCTGTGCAAATGCAGGCGTTGATGAAAGCAATGTCGAGGAAGGTTACGCAACGCTTTTGCCCGAAGATCCTGACAGGTCTGCAAAAAACCTGCAAGAACAAATCCAAAAAAAGACAGGGAAAAAAACTGCAGTACTAATATCTGATACGTTTGGAAGGCCATTTAGGATGGGTCAGACAAACTGCGCAGTCGGAGTCTCCGGAATCGAGCCAATAATTGACTATGCTGGAACAAAAGACGACTTTGGTAGAGTCTTGCGAGTTACTGCAATTGCAATAGCAGACGAGCTTTGCGCCGCATCTGAGCTTGTAATGGGAAAGACACTGCGATGTCCTGTTGCCATTGTACGAAACTACAAGTATAATGGTACAACAGGTACAACACAAAATCTTATTCGACCAAAGGAACAAGATCTGTTTAGATAATTTTTTCCAGCAAAGCATAATATATCTTGATTAAAAATGCGGTATGTTGCAACTTTTAAAATCAGAGCTGCATTGTCACAACAATCACTCAAACTTTAATGTCGGTGACTATGATGCGCCATACGATTGCAATATCACCTTGCAAGAACAGCTTGAACAGTCTTACAGACTAGCTCTTGATGTCTTGTTTGTAACAAACCACAACACACTAGAAGGATACAAGCAGATGCTTGAGTACAAAAAAGCCCACTCCAAGTATCAAAAAATCCAAATCTATCCAGCTGAAGAAGTCACAATAGACAGTGGTGCACACGTTCTTGTCTATGGAAACTCTAAATGCATAAGGCCGGGGATGCGCCTTGGCGAAGTAATCGATGAGGCAAGGGCGCAAAACGCGATAACCTCTGCACCACATCCGTTTAGCATACTAGATGCATTGCGTGAGCAGGCAAAATCCTGTGATCTAATCGAGGTCTTTAACAGCAACAATGTCGATATTATATCAAACGCAAAGGCAATCCAGTTTGCACAAAAAAACAATATGATAGGCGTTGCAGGAAGCGACTCGCATGTTTTATCAACGCTTGGCAGATGTGTGAATCTAATTGAATCAGAAAACACGCTTGATGATATTCTATCAGCAATGAAAAAAGGAAAAATCCAGATTCAGCGAACCGACTATGCATCAGGAAAAGAAACACTAGAACATCTCAGATACAAAATAAACAACTCTAAAGACTATATTCATGAATACATTGCCAAATACTATCCAAGATACGAGCGACTGTTTACATTTCTTTTAAAAATATTTGAGATGAGCCAAAACAACAGGTTCTGGATTTTGATATATCAGCTTGCAATCATGGGCCTAAAGCGAATGTCAAATAAAATCAATTTGCAAAATTATGACTCTACAATTCTAAGAGAAAAAAACCTTGGAACATATTGCAGACTGGCATTTGGCTAGTTTTATTTATAGTACAAACTTGTCTTAAAACTGGAAAAAAGACTATATACAAACTGTGTAAATTCGAACACAATGCAGCTAACATTTGAAGAAAACAGGAGTTTATGGAAATTTGTAGTAGCCGTTGGATTTTCGCTTTGTGGTATTTTTTTAATTAATGAAATTTTCATGACAAGTGATAACATCATGAACTGGATGATCAAGACCATGGAAACTGGAGTGGTACGATATGATGAGCTTGCACAAAAGGCATATCTGCTTGGCCTGATTCCCGGCGTTGGAACACTAGAGTTTATCAGAAAAAAAGTCTCTCATTAATGTTATACAAAGTACATGTTGAATTTAACCGAGATAGTTTTATCATAAATGAAGACCAAATCTCAATAGGAATTAAATCAAAACCGGTTAAAGGAAAAGCGAACAAGGAAATTATAAAAAAATTAGCTCAACACTTTGGCGTATCGACATCACAAGTGATTATAAGATCAGGACAAAAATCAAGGGAGAAAATAGTGGAAGTGTTGAAAAAATGATAAGACAATTTTTAGTTAGCTTTAGCTACAACCCGCGTTAAATCTACATAGATTTTAATAGGAATTATTTGCAAAACAAAATTGGTGGCTAAATATTTCAGTATCTAGCAAAAAATTAGACGCACGAGGACTGTTCTGCCCAGAGCCTGTATTTAGAACAAAAATAGAGATAGAAAGAATGCAGGTAGGCGATGTACTTACGGTACTAGCTGACGATCCTGCAGCAGAAGACGATATTTCAAGATGGGTAAAAAGAAATGGTCATGAGCTTCTGGAAATGAAAAAAACAGACAAGGATATCGAGTTTTCAATTAAAAAGGTGAAATAATTTTTTGGCAACAAAGACAGTTAGCGATACCGAGGTCCTAAGCAAAATTGGCAATACGCCACTTGTAAAACTAAACTCACTTTCTGATAGTAAAAAAACATATCATGCAAAGCTTGAAGGACACAACCCATTTGGTTCTGTAAAAGACAGGGCAGCATACTGGATGATTAAAGACGGCGAAGAACGCGGTGCTCTAAAAAGAGGAGAGACAATTATAATTGAACCAACATCTGGCAATACCGGAATCGCACTAACTGGCATTGCACAAATGCTTGGCTATAAAGTAGAAATTGTAATTCCTGAAAAGGCAAGCGAGGAAACAAAGAAAATAATCGAGTCACTTGGCGCAAAGCTATACCAGACAAGTGATGATCTGTGTCCCAAAGTTGGTGCTGGAACCGACCAAAGCATTGCACTAGCTACATCGATTGCCTCATCAAGACCTGACAAGTATTTTTCGCCAAATCAGTACGCAAATGAGGCAAACTATCTTGGACACTACAAGGGAACAGGACCTGAAATCTGGAAGCAAACAGAGGGCAGGATAACTCACTTTTTTGCAGGTGTCGGGACAGGTGGTACCATAACAGGCGTTTCTGCATTCCTAAAAGAAAAAAATCCAAAAATAAAGATAATTGCAGTCCAGCCGCAGCAAAATCACCTAATTCAAGGACTGCGAAACTTTGAAGAGTCTGCCAAGCCTGATTTGTTTTTAAAACGAGAGTATGTGGTTGATGACTGGATTACAATAACAAATGAAAAGGCATTTTCTGCAGTAAAAGAGATTTTTGCAAAAGACAAACTGCTTGTTAGCCCATCATCTGGCGCAGTCTATGCAGCAATGAAAGAATACAAAATTGATTCTGGAAATATAGTTGGAATATTTGCAGACGATGGAAGAAAATTCAAGAGCCTGTATGCTCAACAAAAAGTGTTTTCAGAGTCAGAGTTTGATGCTGCCCTCAAAAAGGCAGAACACATGTCAAAAATTGTGTACATGTAGCTAGCTGTTTTCTGTTAGATACTTGTCAACATCGATTGCAGCCATGCATCCAAAACCTGCAGCTGTAACGGCTTGCCTGTATGTATGATCATGGACATCACCTGCAGCAAAGACCCCCTTTACGCTTGTTTCTGTTCTGTTTTTTAGTACAATGTAGCCGTTTTTGTCAAGCTCGATTTGATTCTGGAAAACTTTAGAGTTTGGCTCATGACCAATCGCAACAAAAACGCCACCAACATTAAGCGTAGTTTTTTCACTAGTCTTTGTATCCTTTAGTATTACGCTCTGTACTTTTTGGTTGCCAGATATATCTACAATTTCATTATTCCAGTGAAATTTTATTTTTGGATTTGCAAAGGCTCGCTCTTGCATAATTTTGCTTGCCCTTAGCTTGTCGCGTCTGTGTACAATGTGAACAGTTGAGGCAAATTTTGTAAGAAATGTGGCCTCTTCGATTGCAGAGTCGCCACCACCTGCAACAATTAGCTCTTGATTTCTAAAAAATGCACCATCGCATGTTGCACAATATGATACGCCTTTTCCTGCAAATGTCTTTTCACCATCTAGCCCAAGCTTTCTTGGGTTTGCACCTGTTGCAATGATTATTGCTTTGCCTTCGTATTCTTCTGATGCGGTTAGCACCTTGAACGGCATGTGTCTAAAATCAACATTAACTACCTCATCATCAATAATTGTAGCACCCATTCGCTCTGTCTGTTTTCTCATTACTATCATGAGATCTGGTCCCATGATTCCTTCTGAAAACCCTGGATAGTTTTCAACGTCTGTTGTGTTTACAAGTTGGCCGCCAGGCAAAATTCCTGATAAGATTAGAGTGTCATGCCGTGCCCTTGAACAGTAAATTCCTGCAGTGTATCCGGCAGGACCTGCACCAATAATTATCACATCATATTTTGTCTTTTTTTTATCAGGCGATTTTGGTTTGTCTTTTTCAACTAGAACAGTATTGCCTTCAGTAGCTGCCATCATAAAATAAAACCATTTTATTCAGAATTTAAGTTAATGCCACGAATTGCTCTAATACCTTTTGATGTTTTTCACAAAGCTTGCCTATATCAAGTTGTGAATAAAGCAGATCACTTTGCCAATGTGCATTATTCAATCTACACTCACGAGATTCACAAAAAGCCTCGCCAGTCAAATAGTAAAAAATCGCCTGTAGGAGATATCCTTCTGAAACTCTAGAAAACCGCTTGTCATTATACTCTAGATATGTTCCTTGATACTTTTTTTTCATAGTATCTACATTTACTCCTTGAACAACGTTTGAAATAAGCTCAAGATAGTATCCACGCGGCTTTGCAGGTGCCTCTACAATTCCTGTAGTGGATATTATGGCAGGATTTGAACAAATTACTGCTCTTCCATGATACCTATAGTCAGATTCGTCAAAGGTGCATGTAAGCTTGTTTGTAAAAACAATATGTAATTTATCAAGTGTACTTTCATAATCTGAAATCAAATCACTAACAATTCTTTGAAATTCAAAACCATCATACATTACAATGTTTTCAGTTTTGCTAGAATCATAAAACGATGCAAGCTCAAACTCTACTTCTTCTCTAGCTGGAGTGTGAACCTCAAACTGTTTTCTTGTATTAAATATTCTGCATGATGCAAGCTTGTTTGCAGTTTGCTCATTTGCCAGACTAAAGATATTTTTTCTTTTCTCAACAGCTATAGAAAATGTATTTTGCACAAACTTGCAAAGATCATCTAGTTTTAGTTCAGGAACTGATGGCTCGTCGTAGAGAAAAATTTTTGAAATCTTCAATAATAAACTACAATCAAAAGCAGTTATTTGCCTAGCGCTTTAATTTTTGCAGCAGTAATCTCGGCTGCTTTTTTTCCAGAAAATAGCATTGCGCCAAATGTTGGCCCCATTCTTGCAAGGCCATGAGTTTCAGTCACAGTCATGCCTGCAACTACTAATCCAGGAAACACCTCGCCTGTTTTTTCAACAACTGCATCCTCGCCTTGGTCAACCCACATTGGGTTCATTCCCTTCCAGTCTACTAGCTTTCTATCAACTAATCGCTTTACTGCAACAGAGTCATGTCCTGAGGCATCAATTACCATTTTTGCCTCTAGCGCTACAGGATCAACGCATGTGATGTTTCTAGGTAGTGCAGAAACAGGCATCCAGTTTACAACAATTCCTGCAACTCGACCATTTTTTAAAACAAGGTCATCAAATTTTGTCAAATTCAAAAATTTCACACCTGCATCACATGCTGCAGCTATTAGCTTTGATGCTGCGTGAGGGCCGGGTGTAATGTATAATCCATCTGCAGCCTTTTTGTATGGAACGCCAAGTTCATCCCATATTTTCTGGGCAGGTTCTCTAACCGTTACAGGGTTCATCATATAGCCGCCAAGCCAGTATCCGCCGCCAAGATAGTTGTTTTGCTCTATAATCAATACTCTAAATCCCATCAGTGCAAGCTCACGTCCTGCAGTTAGACCAGATGGTCCTGCACCAATTATAATAACATCAGAGTCTGCCCTGTCAATTAGAACAGAGTTAAACTCGTTTGCAATTGCACGAGTAATCTCAACTTCGCTTACGTTTGTAAAGATCTTTTTTTCTGCCTTGACAGACTCTTGCATAAAATGCATCAGAT
>VHBM01000043.1 GCA_016871975.1 Nitrososphaerota archaeon
GAGTTTTCTTTAACGTTGATTTGATTTGCTCCAAGTCTTAATGATCCGCCCATGTTTGACACATTCTTTTGTTCTGGTAGCAAGTCAACTATTGGATGTTTTGTAGTTGGTACAATCTCAGTAGAGTTTGCATCATCAAAATTACAAGCATGCCTTCCAAATGCTACAGCTGCAAGCTGAAACCCAAAACAGATTCCAAGATAAGGAATATTTTTTTCACGTGCAAAATTTGCTGTTTTTATTATTCCTTCAGAACCACGCACTCCAAATCCGCCTGGAACTAAAATGCCATCAAACTCTGCTAAATTCTCGATATTTCCGTTTAGTGTTTCAGAGTCTATCCATTCAATAGAAACTGTCTTTCCAATCTTTGCTCCAGCATGCATTAATGCTTGGTTTACGCTGACATAGCTATCTGCCAAGGTAACATATTTTCCAACCATTGCTATACTCACTTTATTATCCGCAGGTTGTAGTGATTTTACAATAGAATTCCATTTATCCCAGTTAGCAGATGCATTTACAAGTCCAACCTTTGCAAATTTTTTAAAAATAAGGTCTACTATACCTTGGTCGTATAGTGTTTGTGGCACCATGAAAATTGATGGAACATCATGACATGAAAAGACATCATTTACAGAAACATTTGAAAATAACGCGATTTTTTTCTTGGCAACATCTTGCAGTGGTGTTGTACATCTTACAGTAAGTATGTCAGGTTGAATACCTATCCTTCGTAATTCTTGAACACTGTGTTGTGTTGGTTTTGTTTTTTGTTCACCAACAACATCAAGTGATGGTGCAAGTGTAACATGTACAAAAAGTACATTTTGAGGTCCATCTTCTACACGCATTTGTCTTAGCGCTTCAAGAAATGGGAGGCTTTCGATATCTCCTACTGTTCCCCCACATTCTACTACTAGCATGTCTAGATTTTCATCTTTTGCGATTTTACGTATGCGATTTTTGATGGCATCAGTTACATGAGGAATTATCTGTACACATGCGCCAAGATACTCGCCTTTTCTTTCTGCTTCTATTACGCTAGAGTATATCTGGGCAGTTGTAATATTGTGTATTTTAGGTATGTTTTGGTTTAAGAATCGCTCATAGTTTCCTATATCCATATCACATTCCCCTCCATCTTCGGTGACAAACACTTCGCCATGTGCTATTGGATTCATTGTCCCTGCATCGTAGTTTAGATATGGATCAATCTTGACACATGAAACTTTTTGGTTCGATAATTGTAATAGCTTTGCAATCGATGATGAAACTACGCCTTTGCCAAGGCCAGACATAACACCGCCTGTTATGAAAATAAATTTTGTCTGCACATATGGGTATGAAGAATCCTGTTTTTAATCGTTTTCCAAAAGAGTTGTTCTAATTTGGAATTTATGATTTTGTTGCCTGCTTTAGTTTCCTAGTAAAGGAAGCAAGCCTTGATTCTATTTTGTTAGATCTGGTATTTTCAATAAGCCTCAAAAACGCACTTCCTACTATCACTGCATCTGCACCTAGCGACACAAAACGCTTGACATCGCTAGCAGATGATACACCAAAACCTACTCCTACTGGAATTTCTCCATTGACGATTTTTTTTGTATTTTTAACCGCATCTATGGTGTATTTTTGGATTTTTCCCTGCATTCCAGTCGTACCATACATTGAGACAAGATACAAAAAACCTGTTGCTGCCTTTGCAATTTTTTTTATTCGCTCTTTACTTGTATTTGGAGATACAAGAAAGATTGTATCAATATGATTTTTTCTTGCAGCCTTGATATATTCACTTGACTCTTCAATTGACATATCAGGAAGTATGATTCCATCAATTCCTAAGCTTTTTGCCTTTGAAAGAAATTTCTTGTAACCATGACTATACAAAATGTTTGTGTATGTCATTAGCACTAGAGGAATTTTTGTTTCATGTCTAACTTGTTTTAAGATTTTGAAAAATTTATCAAGCTTTGTACCTTTGTTCAATGATACTGTACTGGCATTTTGTATTACTGGTCCATCTGCTAGTGGATCAGAAAATGGAAAACCAAGCTCAATTATGTCAACTCCGCCTTTAATCAAACCATGAATAGCTGAAATCGTATCTTTTTCATTTGGATATCCTGTCATTAGGTATCCAATCAACGCCTTTTCGTTTTTGGAGTAAATCTCCTTAAATTTATCTTGAATTCTTGACATTTTTCTTTAGATATTCTTCGACTACTTCGACATCCTTGTCTCCACGTCCAGATAAGGTCACTACAAGTGATTCTGATTTTGATCTAGTTTTTGCAATTTTTATTGCCTCTGCTATAGCATGTGCAGATTCTAGAGCAGGAATTATTCCCTCACTTTGTGTAAGTAGCAAAAATGCATCAATTACCTCATCGTCTGTAGCACTACGATATTTTACACGTCTAGTATCCTTCAGATACGAATGTTCTGGACCTACGCCTGGATAATCTAGTCCCGCTGAAATACTATGAGTTTCTTTAATCTGCCCTTCCTTGTCTTGTAGCAAATATGTCATCATGCCATGTAAAACACCTTTACTGCCTACGTTTAGAGTTGCAGAGTGATAATCTGTCTTAAGACCATGTCCTGCAGCCTCTACCCCTATCATCTCTACATTATCCTCTAACATTGGATAAAACGTGCCAATTGCATTAGAGCCTCCACCAACACATGCAATTACAGTATCAGGCATTTTTTTTGCAATTTGTTTCATCTGTTTTTTTATTTCTTGACCAATTACAGCCTGAAAATCTCGAACCATCATAGGATATGGATGTGGGCCTACTGCAGAACCTAGTAGATAGTATGTTGTTTCTACATTTGTAATCCAGTCTCGTATTGCTTCATTTATTGCATCTTTAAGAGTTTGAGAGCCTGATTTTACTGGATGAACCTTCGAGCCTAAAAGATTCATTCTAAAAACATTTAGCTTTTGTCTGATTGTATCTTTGTATCCCATATAGACTTCGGATTTTATGCCAAGACACGAACATGCCATAGCTGTTGCCACGCCATGTTGGCCTGCACCAGTTTCTGCAATAACTCGCTTTTTTTTCATCTTTTTTGCAAGAAGTGCCTGCCCAAGTGTGTTGTTGATCTTATGTGCTCCGCCATGGAGAAGATCCTCTCTTTTTAGGTAGATTTTTGCACCGCCGATTTTTCTTGTTAGGTTTTCTGCAAAGTAAAGTGGCGTTGGCCTTCCAGCATAATTTTTAAGATAATAATCTAGTTCTTTTTTGAAACTTGTATCATTTTTGAATCTAAGATAATTTTCTTCTAATTCCTCAATTGCTGGAACTAGGGTTTCAGGAACATATTTGCCACCAAACTCCCCAAATCTGCCATTTTTTGGAAGTACTGTCTTCATAAGGCGTTCACCAACTGACTCACAAATGCTTCGATATTATCGCTTTTCATTATGCTGGAGCCCACAAGAAAGGCACTTGCACCACAACCATGTAAAAATTGTATGTCTTTAGGAGACTCTATGCCACTTTCTGATAAGATTATTCTTGATTTATCAAAACCATCAAGAACAATTTTTGTAGTTTTTATGTCGATTTCAAGCGTGTCAAGGTTTCGATTATTAATACCAATTAGGTCTGCATTTGTTTTAAGCGAGTTTTCAAACTCAGTTTTTGTGTGGGATTCTATTAGAACTTTGAGATTTTTTTTATGTGCATAATCTACATACTCGGCAATTTCCTTTAGATATTTTTTATCAAAAAGCGATTCTATGAGTAAAATATAATCTGCCCCTAGTTTTTGAGCTGCATCTATTTGGATCCTGTCTATTATAACATCCTTCATTAACAGTGGCACGTTCACATTTTGCCTTACCTTGACAAAAAATTCTGGTGAACCATCAAATAGATATGGTTGAGTAAGAACTGACAGACCAATTGCCCCTCCTTTAATCATTGAATTTGCTATAGTGATTGGTTCTGACATGGTACGAATTTTTCCCAATGATGGAGACGAAAACTTTACTTCAGTAATTATTGGTGCATGATTACTATTTTTTATAAGAGCAAGTAAATCCATTTGTGATTTTTGTAATTTTTGGTTAATTTCATAAACCCCTTCATCAATTGCCTTTTGGGAGTTTTGAATCAGTTTTTGTAATACGTTTTTCATGATGTTTCTAACTCCTTTAACATACTTTTGTTACCACAAAATGAGACAAATCCCTTGAATAACTTGTATGCTTTGTCACTTTGTAATGTATCTAGTGCAATATTTACTGCAGCTGAAAAATTATCAGATATATTTGCAACAATCAAACCACCAGCTGCATTAAGTGCAGTAGTTTCTATCATTGCTTTATTTGCAGAACCATTTAGAACTGATACAAAAGCATCAATCGCGTTTTCTTTTGATGTTACCTGAAGTTGTTTAATTTCAGATTTTTGAAGACCAACTTCCTGTGGATCTAAGACAAATGTTTGAATTTTTTTGTTTTGTAATAAACATACATGATTTTTTGATGTGGTAGATAGTTCATCTAGTCCATCTTTTGATCTTACAGCCATTATTGTCTCCGAATCTCTCTTCATTAACAAATTGGGGATTCGTTCAACAAAGTCTTCGGAAAAAACACCAATCAGTTGGTTTTTTACGTTTGCTGGATTACATAGCGGGCCAAGCAGATTAAAGGCAGTTCTTGCGCCAATCATTTTTCTTGCTTTGGCAACATTTTTCATTGCAGGATGGAATTTTTGTGCAAACATAAAACCAATCCCAAATTTTTCAATAATCTGAGTTATTCTTTCAGGAGATGCATTTAGATCATAGCCAAAATACTCGAAAATATCAGCACTTCCACACACACTTGATACCGCACGGTTTCCATGCTTTGCTACAGCCCCCCCAGATGCAGCAACCACAAATGCAGCCGCAGTAGATACGTTAAATGTCATCATATTATCACCGCCAGTACCACACACATCAATGAGTCGAGTTTTACATTTTGGAGCTATGTTGGTTGCAAATTTTTGCATGATGTCAAGCATTGCAAGCAATTCATCATCGGTTTCACCTTTTACCGTGAGGTTTTTCAGAAAACTCGCAGTTTCATCATCTGAAATTTTGCCGGCAAGAATTTCATTCATCGTTTCAGACATTTCGTTATACGCCAGATTGGAATTCTTTTGCAATTTTGTAATTATTTCTGTAATCATTTTTGTATCATCTTCAAAAAGTTACGTAGTATTTTTTTGCCTTCTACTGTCATAATCGATTCTGGATGAAATTGCACTCCTACAATTGGGTGATCTTTATGCCTGACAGCCATTATTTCACCATCATCTTCTGCCACTGCAGTGATTTTCAGCGAGTCAGGAATTATCGTCTTGTCACCCACCAGTGAATGATACCTAGTAGCACGAAACGGATTTTTTACTCCTTCAAAAATTGAGTCATCAAAATGTTTTATTGGACTCGTTTTACCATGTCGTACATTTCCTGCATTTACAACTTTGCCACCAAAACAGCTTATGATCCCTTGATGTCCAAGACAAATGCCAAGTATTGGTTTTGTTGGACCAAGCTTTGTAATTACATCTGAACATATGCCAAAATATTTTTTATTTTCAGGATTTCCAGGACCTGGAGAGATTATTATTGCATCATAGTTATTTTTTTGAATTTGTTCTAGAGTAATCTTGTCATTTCTAAATACATCGCATTCTACACCTAACTCGCCTAGTATTTGTGCAAAGTTGTAAACAAATGAATCATAATTATCAAGTATTAGAAATTTCATTTTGCGGCCTCCTTTAACGCAGTTAACATGGCCTCTGCTTTGTGTTCTGTCTCTTTAATCTCATTTTCAGCAATAGAATCAGTTACAATCCCTGCACCTGTCTGAACAAAGCCTTTATTGCCATCAAAAAATATGCTCCTTATTGCAATTGCAAAATCACAGCACCCATTAAACGAAAAATAGCCAACTGCCCCTGCATATGGCCCTCTTGATTCTGGTTCTAGCTCATCAATTATCTCCATTGCCCTTACCTTTGGTGCCCCAGATACTGTTCCTGCCGGAAAAACTGCCTTGAATGCATCAAACATGTCAAATTTTACATCTAATTTACCTACAACATGAGTTACCATATGTTGTACATGACTAAACCGCTTGACTTCCATAAGCTCTTTTACGTATACAGAACCAGATTTGCAGACACGACCAATATCATTTCTTCCAAGGTCTACAAGCATTGTGTGTTCAGCAATTTCTTTTTCATCATGAAGTAGTTCTTGTCTTAGCTGTTCGTTTTTTGATTCATCATCAGTTATTTTTCTCGTACCAGCAATTGGAAATGTCTCTACAACGTCTCCTGTAACTCTAATTAACATTTCAGGACTAGAACCAATAATCACTCTATTTTTCATTTTCATATGATATAGATATGGCGATGGATTTAGTGCTCGTAATAGCTTGTAAACTTTGAGATAATCCCCTGATGCTTCAAAGCTAAATCGCCTTGATAATACACCTTGGAATATATCTCCATCATAGATGTATTTTTTTGTCTTGTTGACTATATCTGTAAAACTTTTGCTGTCAAGATTTACCTCAATGTCTGAGATTTTGAATTGTTCAAATGATGTATCTGAGATCTTGATTTGCTCAACTCTGTTTTTATCGTAATAAAAGTATAGATACTTTTTTTCTTTATTATCATACAAGATACCATCAGTGTATATTCCAAACTCCATTAATGGCTCATCAACCTTATGTGATTGGGGGATTTTTTCCCATAGTCTTATTGCATCATAATTAATGACTCCAACTGCGCCACCAAGATAACGATAAGACTGTTCTGAAATTGTTCCCATCTTTTGCTTTAGAATTTTTAATGGATCATTGGTTTGAATTGTTTCTATTTTACCGTCTTTTGATTCGATTGTAACTTTATCATGATAGCCTTTTATGATAATTGATGGGTCAAACCCAATGATCGAAGTCTCTGCAAGCTCCTCAGGTCCGGTTAATGACTCGAAAAGAAACGAATGCGAGTAATTTCGAGAAATTTTATTATATATCTCAAATTGGGTGCCAGTTACCTCTAGGGGTATTACTTTAAGATCTGATAGTCCAAATGGGGCCACCCATGCCAGAACAGGAATTATGCACCATATTTAAAATTTTGAAATGACGTTTTGTGCCCAAATCTTGACTATCAATTACGGTAAGGTACGGTACCTTTATAAGCAATGGCGCCGATCTATAGTCATGAGCCAGCAGATTACAGTAAGAAAAAGACCGCGACTTCTATACAATGATCTAGGGTTTGGACTTGAAAAACCACAACTGAAAACATCAGCTATTCAAACAAATTGTAATGTGTGTGGAAAAGGACTGGAGGAAGGGTTTAGCTTGACTGCAAAGACTATTCATTCTGGAACTCTATTTTTCTGCGATTTTCATTATCCAAAATCAAAAAATTAACGCTAAAGAGGTTTTGTAATGGCGCCTTGAGCTGCAGAGCCTACTAGAGAAGCATATTTTGCCAATGCTCCGCTAGTATAGTTTGGTTTTGGTTGTATCCATTTTTTTCTACGGGTTGCAATCTCCTCGTCGGATACCATCAAATCAATAGTATTTTTTTCTACGTCAATTCTTATTTCATCATTATCTTTTACAAGTGCAATGTTTCCTCCAACAAAAGCTTCAGGAGAAACATGTCCAATCATTAAACCTCTTGTTGCACCAGAAAATCTCCCATCTGTAACAAGTGCCACTTTATTTCCTAGTCCTTGTCCTACAAGTGCTGCAGTCACAGCTAGCATCTCTCGCATACCTGGTCCTCCTTTTGGTCCTTCATAACGAATCACTACAACATCACCCTCATTAATTTCGCCTTTTGCAACAGCATCAAATGCATACTCTTCTCTATCAAAGACTTTGGCTTTTCCAGTAAACTTTGACATATTTACACCAGCAATTTTTACTACAGCCCCTTCTGGAGCAAGCGAGCCATGCAAAATTACTGCAGTACCAACGTCATGTATTGGTGAATCTATTGATCTAACAACTTTTTGATTTTCAGGCATTTGAAGTTGCATCGAGTCTATATTTTCTTTTAGAGTTTTTCCTGTCACAGTTAGTGTATTTCCATTAATCACGTTTTTCTTCATTAGCAGTTTTAACAACAATGGAACCCCACCAATTTTATCAAGATCAAGCATTACATACCCTCCACCAGGCTTCATATCTGCAATATGTGGAGTTCGTTTTCTTATCCGCTCAAAATCTGCATAGGTCAACTTTACTCCTGCTTCATTTGATATTGCAAGTAAATGCAAAATTGCATTTGTAGAGCCGCCTATTGCATTTAACATTGTTATTGCGTTTTCAAATGCTTCAAACGTTAGAATATCTCGTGGTTTTATGTTCCATTCAATTAGTTTAGCTGCGGCAACTCCTGTATCATAACACATTTTTTCCCGTCGCATATCTTCGGCTGGTGGACTCGCACTTCCTGGCAATGCTAATCCCAAAGCCTCACTTATTGACGCCATTGTATTTGCAGTAAACATTCCACCACACGAGCCAGCACTTGGACATGCATAGTTTTCAATATTTTTTAGCGCTTCAAGTGTTAGTTGTCCTGCATCATATGCCCCAACTGCCTCATAGACATCTTGTACGGTTAGCGCCTTGCCATCAAACATGCCTGGCAGTATAGTTCCACCATAGACAAAAACCGATGGAAGATTCAATCTTGCCATTGCCATCATTGTTCCAGGTAAGCTTTTGTCACATCCAGCTATTCCAACAATGCCATCATACTGATGTGCTCTTACCATAAGCTCAATAGAATCTGCAATGACTTCTCGACTAACTAGAGATGATTTCATTCCCTCATGACCCATAGCTATGCCATCGCTTACAGCTATCGTACTAAACTCTCGCGGTGTTGCACCTGATGCACTGACTCCTTCTTTTGCTTTTTGTGCTAGCCTTCCCAAGTGAATGTTGCATGGAGTTGCTTCATTGCCTGTATGGCATACCCCTATGAAGGGCTTGCTTAGATCATCATCTGTCAAGCCCATTGCCTTGTACATTGCTCGGTGTGGCGCACGTGCAGTTCCTTCCACTACATTCCTGCTAGAAATTTCCATGTTATACAATACTGATTTTAGTTGGCTGTAATTTAGAGTTTCTTAGATTATTTCAGAATTAGCTGTGAATCTAGCTCAACAAGTTGTGCTTCAATTTGTTCTGG
>VHBM01000044.1 GCA_016871975.1 Nitrososphaerota archaeon
GACCAGTCAAGCTTTAAAAACTTGGCAGAGTTTGCATTTTTTTCCGAAGGCAGCAAAATACATGGAATTACCTTAAAGCCTTGGGGTTTGAGCTCATCAACTATTCTTGTGACCTGTTTTTCTGAATGTATTACTTGAGTAATAAAACCTGTAGGTTCGGCATCAAGCTTTTTTCCAATTTTTTTAAAGTCTGGATTACTTGGCAATGACAAAAAGAGTTCAATTTTTTTGTTAAAACCTAATTCATTGAGATGTTTTACAACCTGACTTGGAATGAGGCCAGAGTCTTTTGGACTATTAGCTGATGCATCACCTTTCAATATGAGTATACCATTTAATTTCAAACGCACTGCGTCTGACACAAATTGTTCTAATGCAGTAAGGGTTCTGTCCCTGACACGAAGGCTGGTCGTTATCTCTATTTTTTTATTAAAATCTTTAATCGATGCTGCTAAAGTAAGTGGAGACACTCTAGGAATGCCAAGAACCGAGTCTGTGATGTGAATTCCATTGCAGCTTTTGCTGATATTGATTATTCGCTGTTTTATTTTGTCTAGTGCGCTTGAGACTGCCACAGATTCATTGATTGGCAGGTCATCAAACTCGTCATGGTCTCCATAGATGTAGACCTTAGCGCCGTATGCCTCAAAGGACTGTGCAATGGCCTCAGCCTGTGCCCATGTCCGTGCATGTTCGACTTTGGATAGCTTTTCGCCGATCGGTGCAAAGTCGTCAAAGAGGCAGATGTTATAGCCTGACTTTGGAGTTACCTCGTTTACTTCCGAGAAAGCCTGATCAAAAAAACTAAGTGAACTTTGCGATTCCTCATGCGATACATTGCTTTGAGCTACTTTGGGTGGGTTTAACTCATATCGAAATGTCATATAGGCATTTCAAAATTACTTGGTTAAAACCTTTAGAAAGATAAAATCAATAACAAACGAATTTTATTACTATATATGGAACTTGGAAAACTCAAAGCCGCACTATCAAATAAAATTTCTCCAGAAATATCTGATGATGGAAAAAATAAACTCGCATCTGTCATGATTGCAATCTATGGCACAGAGCCAAATATCATAATGACAGAAAAGTCAGAAACAATGAACTCTCATGCAGGCGAGATTTCATTTCCTGGAGGAAAATTCGATAAAAAAGACAATGATCTATTAGATACAGCACTGCGTGAAACAAAAGAAGAGATTGGACTAGAGATTTCAAAAAACAAAGTAATTGGGCAGCTAAAGCCTGTAACCACACTTAATTCAGGATTTAAAATAATTCCATTTATTTCAATATTAGATAGCGTACCTAATCTTAGAGCAAATCATGAGGTAAAAACAATATTGCACATTCCAATGATTCCATTTCTAAAAACATTGGCCGATGATCCAAATCCACATCACAAGTCGATTCAAGAGATGCACACATTTACTTTTGAAAATAAAATTATCTGGGGTGCTTCTGCAAGAATGTTAAAGCAGATTGTAGATTTGATGTCAAGTCAAAATTTGATTTAGAAAAATCTGAGATTCATTTAAAAAGAGCTTGGCGTGCCACAAGTTTCATGGCAGCACGAAAACAAGGCCCACGAAAAACACGATTAATGAAAAAGATAAAACAAGCATCTCCAGTTCCGGCCTGGGTTATTGTACGGACAAAAAGAACGGTGCGCACAAATCCAAAACGTAGAGCCTGGCGAAAAACAGATGTTGGAGTGGGGTAATTGTCACAAGAACTAGAGCGTGTATACACGATAAACTTGGGAAAGGTGCTGCTTAGCCCAGACAATCAAAGGGCAAAACGGGCAATTAACATGGTTAGAGAATTTGCAAGGCATCACATGAAAACACAAGAAATCAAAATTGAAGACGAGCTTAATCAGATAATTTGGAATCGCGGAATACGACATCCGCCAAGAAAGATCCGAGTCAAGATGACAAAAACCGATGAGGGCCACATCATAGTTGCACCATACGAGGAAGTCGAGGAAAAACCAAAATCTGAAAAAGATTCAAAGAAAAAAGACAAAAAGGAAACAAAACCAAAAGAAGAGCTAGCGCCAAAAGAGGAAGCCAAAGAGCCAGAAGTTATAGCTGAAGTAAAAGAGGATGTAAAACCAAAGATACAAGAAAAAGAAATCACGCCAGAGAAAAAGCCTGTTAAAAAATCAAAAGAAGCAGCAGAAAAGAAACCTGCAGCTAAAAAAGAATCAAAACCAAAAAAGACTGCAAAAAAAGACTAGCTTTATTCTAATTGATATAAATTCAACTCGCAGCTAATGCTGCAGTCTGGATTCTGCCAGTCAAGTACATGATCGCCTGGTATCATACCTAACGGATCATATCTGTCAAAGCGTGTCTCGCCCTGAATGGTTGACAGCATTATGACATTTGATTTCTCAGAAGAGCTTGTTGATACGCCAACCTGTGTGGTATCATCTCCAAAGACTTTGCTTGAAATGTTTGTAATCGAGTTTAGTGTTCCAACTGTAACGTCGCTTCCAAGAACATACAAAATAGATCTCTTTACGCTGCTTGGTGGTGCGTCCTCATATAACATCTTGATTGACTCTCGTAGTGATACTTCGACATCGCCGGCTTTGCTTGTAGACAAGATGTTTGTTCCTTCTGAAAGAGATGATGATTTTAACGAATTAATTACATGGAGTATTGCAGAGTTGGCAATCTCATAGCATGCTTTTTGTGTCAGGTCTGGATTGCAGTCAAGAAGCGCATCATTATCAACTACAATGCATGTAGAGTCTTCGCGTAATCGCTTTAGTGAAACTCCTGCGTTAAAGATTCTGTCTTTTTCAAACTTGAATGGCATGATTGCAAAAGAGATCATTTCTTTTCCTGACTCTTTGCATATGTGAGAAACAATTGGCGCAATGGCAGAACCTGCCTTTCCTGCCAAGTTTGCTACAAGAACTATAGAAGAATAATTTGAAATCTTTGATTTTATCTCAGAAGCGACCTTGTCTGCATAGCCTCTTATCAGGTATGTTGAGGGATTTACAATAGAGCCTGTATTTACCGAAATTGTACTACACTCATGTTTGAGGTCATGTTTATCATGGCTAATTAGAAGGCAGTCGGCATCAAGGTTTTTGTGGGCATCTATGGCCAGTTTTGAGCCTGCGCCGCCTAGTCCTATTACCAAAGTAGGCTGTGAGAGTTGAAAGGCCATTTGAAACTCCTTTGCAAAATATGATAAAAAACCTTCTTACGTAGTTTTAATCAAATTACCGATCTAAAAAAATTAACTTGCGATCGCACCGATCAAGCTGTGAGTCGTGACATCTGTTATCTCAATCTGTTCTTTTTGTCCAATTTTTACTGGCCTTGCAACCAAAACTGATTTGTAGGCAAAGTTTCTGCCTTTGATTTTGCCATCTGACATTTCATCAAATAGTACTTGACCTTTCCATCCAAGCCATCTTTTGTTGTTCTCAAGTGATATTTTGTTTGCCAAATCAAAGATTATCTTGCTTCTGCGCTTGACTTCGGCCACATCTATCTGGTCTAGTTTCGCTGCGCTAGTTCCTGGCCTCTGGCTATACTTTGAGATATTGACAATGTCGGGTCTTGTCTCCTCTAACAAATTCACAGTTTCTTCAAAGTCTTGCCTTGTCTCTGTTGGAAAGCCAACTATAATGTCTGTAGAAATGGTAAATTCTGGAAATTTACTTCTAAACCTCTTTACAATATCTCTAAAGGTTTCTGCCGTATGGCCACGCTTCATGTCATGTAATACTTTGTTGCTTCCAGACTGTACAGGAACATGCAAAAATTTGAAGACTTTGTCATTTTCAAATGATTTGAGCAGCCCTTCTCTAATGCGTGGCATATACATTGGGTTCATCATGCCAACTCTAATCATAAAGTCCTCTGGAATCTCTGCCACATTATCAACAAGTGTTGGAAGATCAGTACCAATGTCTAGTCCATAGCATCCATTGTCAGTTGATGTAAGCCATACCTCTTTACAACCATCAGATATTTCGTTTTTTACCTGTCTTACAATGTCGCCTATTCTGTAACTTGTCAGGTCTCCTTTTGATAGCTTTGTCTGGCAGAACGTACATTCACTCATACAGCCGCTTGCAATCTCTACAATTCCAATGGCTGGATTTAGGCGAATCTTTGGCAGCCCTACTTTGGATAGATCTGTATCTGCAAGCTCTACTTTTCTGTGTCCATTTAGAGTTGAGTTGATGACCTCAAGTGTCTTTCCAAGAGAGTTTGGGCCCATGAGGCTTGCTTTATCTGAGAGTCTCTCAACTGTCTCTTTTTCTGCCTTTGGAAGACAACCTGCTACGACAAGTGGCTTTGTTCCTAGTTTTTTTATTCGGTGAACCATCTTGTTTGCAGTAGCGTCCTTTACAGAGCATGTTACAATCAGGTTCAGGTCTGACTCTTTGGGGTTATTTGCCAATGTATGGCCTCCATTGACTAGGAGTCCTGCAATCATCTCCGAGTCTGCAAAACTTGCAGAACAGCCATATGCTTCAAGCCAGATTTTTGCCATTTTGAAAATCTATCTTAGAAGTGAATCTATTTCTTTGCTAGAAAGTAATTTCTTTGATATGACAAGCTCTCGTATTGTCTTGCCTGTCTTTAATGACTCTTTGAATAGCTCAGCCGATTTTTGGTATCCAATTTTTGGTGAAAGTAAAGTCACAATGACTGGACTGTTCTCAATGTATTGCTGAAGCTTCTTTTTGTTTGCACCAAGGCCATCAATTAGGTTTGCAGAAAATATTGGAACAAAGTTGTTTAGCATGTCTGTTGACTCTAAAACACATTTTAGCATTCCAGGAAGCATTACATTTAGCTCAAACTGACCTGCTTGGGCTGCATGTGCTACTGCAGTATCGTTTCCTATTATGTTAAAGCAAATCATGTTCATGCATTCGGCAAGTGATGGGTTTACTTTGCCAGGCATTATAGAAGAGCCTGCATGTACTGCAGGAATCTCTATCTCTGATAATCCAGCAATTGGTCCTGACGCCATCAACCTAATGTCGTTTGCAAGCTTGTTGAGCTCAAGTGCAAGGTTTCTCAGAGCAGATGAAATGTTTGCAACAGCAAACTTGCTTTGCAAAGCATGTTGCATGTCTTTTTCTGGCTTTAGAGGAAGCTTTGAGATTTTTGCAAGCTCTGCTATTGCAGCATTTCTGTATCCGCGTGGAGTGTTTGCGCCAGTTCCAACTGCAGTTCCACCCAATGCAACAAACTCTAATTCTTTTTGTGCAAGCAAGATTGCATTTTTTGCTTTACTAATTGATGTTGCGTATGCTGCAAACTCGCTGCCTAGAATTACTGGCAGTGCATCCATGAGATGAGTTCTTCCAATTTTTTTAAATGTTGCAAACTGTTTTGCCTTTTTACTTAATGATTTTATCAAACCATCAATTGCTGGAATTGTATCTTTGAGACTAGACAAAATTGCAACATGCATCGCAGTTGGAAATGTATCGTTGCTTGACTGTGACATGTTGACATGATCATTTGGATGTAAGAATTCGTACTGTCCTTTTCTTTTATGCAAAATCTCAAGTGCTACGTTTGCAATGACCTCGTTTGCATTCATGTTAAAGGCAGTACCAGCTCCTGAGTTTATTGCATCAACTACAAACTGATCATGAAATTTACCTGCAAGAATTTTATCACATGCAGAAATTATTGTAGTGCCTAGTTTTTTGTCAATTGCACGTGCTTTGATATTTGCTACTGCAGCTGAGCGTTTTATCATGACAAATGCTGTTATCAAATTTGCATGAGCTGGTCTTCCAGTAACATGATATTGTTTCTGAGCTCTTGCTGTAAATGGACCATAGTAGGCAGTGGCAGGAATCTTTACATTTCCCAAAGAATCTTTGTCAGTTCTATATTTCAAATCAAAATCAGGTTAGAAGTGCTACTATTCATTCTTTTTTCACACAAGTTTTGAATATCGACTCTGATTCTAAAAGCAATTATTATATATCAAGAGTTTTGGATCGATCGCAATGAATAAGCGTTATAGTATGATTTTCACTATTGCTGCAGTTGCAGCACTTAGTGCAACGCTATTCGGAAGCACATACACACAAACCCAACTTGCAGGAACAACACTTGATGCATCCAAGATGGATGTTGATGTGTTGCAAGCTATACGAGATATGGGTGGACTTGAACTTGTAATGCCTCAGGCATTTGCAGCAGTTGAATGCGATAAAATCGAAAGTGGAAGAAATGTTGTAGAGTTCAATGTTACTGGTGAAAGTACCGAGCTACCTATCATGGGTGGTAAAACTTACCACGCTATGACATTTAGCGGCCAAGTGCCAGGACCGACACTGAGAGTTACTCAGGGTGATGTCGTAATGATGACACTCACAATACCAGCTGACGAACACACTCCACACGGAAACGATATGCATGCATCACAAATGTCTGCTGGAAACTTTGGTAAAGTATTACCTGGATCTTCAAAGACATATTGCTATGTTGCTGAAGTCCCTGGTGTTTACAAATACCACTGTTCTGGTGTTGATGTAGCTGCAATGGATCAGCACGTCTTATCAGGCATGTATGGTATTACCATCGTTGATCCAATTGATGGATACAAGAAACTAATGGTTGAAAAGACCAAAGTTGATGGTGGCCAAGTAGTAGTAGACAGACAATTCTACTCTCCTGATGCGCTAGAGTTCACGTTACAGTACAATCAGTTGTACTTGACTGACGATGGAGGATATGACATGGGCAAAATGATGAAACATGAAACATCACAAACAGTTGTTAATGGCATGGCATTAGGCTATGTTCCAAACGAGACACACAATGAGCTAATCAATGGTGACAAAAACAAGAATATCTTTGTTTTACAACCATGGAACTCTGCAGACTTGAAACAATACCAGTCTCAGCTACTCTTCATTGAACAAGGCCAACATGTAAGATTCTTCATCGAGAATCAAGGCAATGAGCCAGTCTATTGGCACATTGTAGGTGAGATCATTGACCGTGTCACACAAGCAAACAGAGTGCAAGCACAAGGTACCGAAACATGGTTACTTGGTGGTTCACAGAACATGATTGCAGATGTAGTATTTGATGAGCCAGGTGTATACGTGGCAGTAAATCACGACTATGCAGCAATCTTCTCTGGTGCAGCAACAATATTTGTTGTCGGTGATCCATTTGGCTTGAATGAAAAACTGGCAGTAGATCCTCCAGTAGCATCCTATGCATACTTGCTTGGTAATCCAAGCGACGCATTACCACCAATGGGTATGAACAGCATTGCTCATCCAAAGGTTAACTTGCATGGATTGTACACTGACGCACGTGCAGCCGAAATAGCAGCAGAACTAGGAATTTAATTTCCTTTTTTATTATTTTTATTTTCTCATAATGAATATATTCAGTGAATAGAGGCAAGCTTGCATGGGTTTTAATGAGACTGTACTAATCTGCGATGAAGTTGATCCTGTTTTAAACAAGGTTTTGCAAGAAAATGGTCTAAAGGTAAGCTATGAACCACAAATAACTCAAGATCAGCTAAAAGAAAAAATATCAAATTATGATATCATAATTGTTAGAAGCAGAACAAAGCTCACAAAGGAACTAATTGATAATGCAACAAAATGTAAAATCATTGCACGTGTCGGTGTTGGTCTTGATAACATTGATGAGGCTGCAGCAAAGGCAAAAAAAATTCGAGTAATTAATGCAGTAGAGGGTGCAATGACTGCAGTAGCTGAGCTGGTAATTGGTTTAATGCTTGCACTTGCACGACAGATTCCACTAGGTGATAGAGAATTGCGAAATGGCAAGTGGCTCAAAAAAGAGATGATGGGAACTGAGCTTAAAGGAAAGTATCTTGGTATTGTCGGACTGGGAAATATTGGGAAAAGACTTGGCAGACTAGCTAAAGGACTAAACATGAACATTATTGGATACGATGTTATTCCAATCGATGAGGCATTTTCAAAAGAGGTTGGACTGATGAAAGCAGACCTTGGCACATTGCTTTCAAGCTCTGACTATGTGTCATTGCATGTCCCATTGCTTGATTCTACATATCACTTAATCAACGCAGAAAAACTGGCTACAATGAAAAAGACTGCAAAAATAATCAATACCTCAAGGGGTGGGGTAATCGATGAAGAAGCGCTGTATGATGCGATAAAAAAAGGAAATCTTGGCGGTGCGGCACTAGATGTATTTGAAACAGAGCCTGCCATAGGTAACAAACTTGCAACCCTGCCAAACGTTATCTGCACCCCACATATTGGCGCCCAGACAAAAGAAGCTCAGTCACTAGCTGCAAATATTATAGCAGAAAAGATAATACAGATTCTAAGAGGCGTGATATAGGGTTTGATAGCAAAAAAGGCACTTTCAGCAGCATTACTGCTAGTGCTAGCGCCAGCTTTTGCTTATGCAGAGTCTGGTACAGTTCCTGTTGATGTGAGCGGAACTGCCTATAATATTGACTATGAAACTAATGGGGTAACAATAATTGACATTAGAGGAGACTATGATTTTCTATCCCTGCTATTGGAAGTTGAGGTAACGGCGCCAGGGCTACTAGAAATTACATTTGATCGTGCATATTTTGATTCTACATTTGATGGTTCGGATGAACCGTTCATAGTT
>VHBM01000045.1 GCA_016871975.1 Nitrososphaerota archaeon
AGGCCCTCGAGGGGAATCGAACCCCTGCCCGGGGATCCACAGTCCCCTATACTAACCACTATACTACGAAGGCCAGCAAAAACAAATTGAATCGCTTCCAGTATTAATCTTAGCTAATTTTCAAATCTGGAGACGAAACTAACCTTTTATTATTACTAAAACCAAATTAGAATCATGAAAAGCAAAGGCTGGTTTATTGGAATGGCAATTGCTGTAGCAATAGTTTGGGTTGGCGTAAATTATCTACTGCCTTGGAAATAAGAACAATAAACATCATGCCAAGAAAATAACTAAATTGTTAGAAGAATTATTAATCACCTTTAAATTTGTATAAAAAATCAAAAAGCTTGAAATGAAAACAGGCTTTCTTACAAGCAAGCTAAGACCGGCAAAGAAACTTGACACTGATATTTCTAAACATCAAACCGAAGTTATTGAAGGAGACAAGTTTTCATGGATTGATCTGCAAAATCCTGATCGAAAAGACGTAGAAGAGCTTGCACAAAAGTATCGTTTGAATTCATTAAATGTTGAAGACTGTATGACAAAGTTTGAGTTACCAAAACTTGATGCATATGATGATCACATATTTTTAATGCTACACTTTCCACCTCTTGATACAAAGGGAGCTCCAAAGTTTAGACAACTTTCTGTCTTTATGGGAAATGACTATCTTATTACAATACATCAAGGAGACCTCAAGCCTCTTGTTGATATGGTTCGAGTTTGTAAAGAAAATACAGACCCTCTTAGAAGACAGCGTTTGATGGGAAGATCTGCAAGTTTTCTGCTACATGAGATAATCGATGTGCTGGTTGATGATTTGCTTCACATGGTCAGAAAAATATTAGGAAATCTTGATGATATTGAAGATATTGTTTTTGATGAGCAAAGATCAGCTGCTAGGCAAATCTCACTTTTAAGAAGAGAGATCACCGTACTAAGACGAATTGTAATTCCACTAAAAAAATTGATTTTGGAAGCAGGAAAGCATGTACAACGATTTGAAACTACGGAGGAACATCTTGCACTGTATTTTGACGATGTAATAGACCATGTTGACAAGGTTATTGAAACACTTGAAGAGTCAAAGGAAACTATGGAGATTTACAAAGATACTGACTTTATGCTGAGTACAGAAAAATCAAACAAAATATTGGCAGCACTTACTATTTTGTTCACACTCTCAATACCTGCAACAGTTGTTAGTCAGTTTTATGGGATGAACATAAACTTGCCAGGAGGTCTTGAAACAGGAACGTGGCTTTATTTTGGCACATATACAACGTTGGTATTTGCGATACTAGCATCTGTAATTCCAACAGCGTTGATGCTTTTGTATTTCCGCAGACTAGGATGGCTTACCACATAGTATAACATATTAATTTCAAATCTATCCAAGAATAGCTGATATGAGTTGTTCAGGTGAAACTGTAGAATCAAATGAACTAATTCAGATTAGGCCACAAATTATTGCACAGCTAAAAAAGGCAAAGTATGGAGTTGCAGATCACTCTACAGTAGAGCTATGTCATTGGACAAAAAAATCCTTTAAGAACGAGGGAGATTGCTACAAACACAAGTTTTATGGGATCTCAACACATCGTTGTATGGAGTTTTCCCCAGCTGGCATGTTTTGTGAAAACAGATGCATTTACTGCTGGAGACCAATGGAATTTTATGATTCGCTAAATATGGAGCCAGACAAAGTAGCTGAACCAAAAGAAATTGTTACAAAACTGATGGAGGAAAGAAAAAAGTTGATTATGGGACACTATGGTGATCCTAGGCAAGACAAGCAAAAGCTAGATGAGTCATTGCTGCCAAGCCACTATGCAATTTCGCTTTCAGGGGAGCCAACAATGTATCCAAAATTGCCAGATCTGATAAAATATCTAAAATCCCTTTCTCAAACAAAATCAGTTTTTCTTGTAACTAATGGCCAAGAGCCTGAAATGATCCAGCGACTGCAGGATGAAGATGCATTGCCAACTCAGATCTATCTTTCAACTAATGCTGCAGATTATGATTCTTTTATGAGAATAAACAGGCCAAGATACAAAGACTCGTGGGAAAGATGGAACGAGTCACTGGATATGCTTTCAAGCCTTGACACACGAACAGTCATTCGAATTACTCTTATTCGCGGTTACAATGATGGAGAGGATATGATCCCAGCCTTTGCTTCTATGATAAATCGTGCAAATGCTCACTTTATTGAGGTCAAATCCTACATGCATATTGGACGCTCAAGAAATAGACTTGAACGTGAGGATATGCTAAGTATGGATGAGGTTAGATATTTTGCAAATAAGATGGCTGATCAAAGTGGCGTATTTTCTGTGATGGATGAAAGCCAAATCTCAAGAATTGTTGTTTTACAGAACACAAAAAGATTCATCGATAGATGGATTGCTGCTTACGCACAAACCACATAGCAAATTTTCTCAAAGCAAGATATCTGTGTGATATTTCATTTTTGTTTTTTAACAAGGCATAAGTCATTTTTTGTCCATGTGGAATAAAGATTGGATCATATCCCCATCCTTTGCCGTGTGTTTTTTTTGAGATTTTACCTTTTATCTTTGCATCAAACAAGGCCACTTGTTTTTTATCACAATAAGCTATAACTGATTGAAAATTAGCATTTCTTTTTGTATTTACAAGTTGCAAAATTCCCTTATTTCCAATTGTCTTGAACACGTATGATGAAAATGGTCCCGGAAATCCACTTAGTGAATCAATAAACAAGCCATCATCTTCTACAATTACTGGTTTTTTACATTGACTAAATGCATCAGTTACTTTGTGTAATGCAATTTTTCTTATAGAATCACTTTGTATCTCCAATAATTTACAATTAAAAAATCCAAGTTTTATTCCAAATTCGGCAAGAATTGCCCTTGCTTCTTGATACTTGTTTTTATTTGATGATGCAAAGAAAACATCATACAACTGTTGCATATCTACCCCTACTTTCTATAACAGAAACTAGATTTGTAACTTGAGCCAATCTTGTAGACCCAACTGTTGTTTTATATCCAGACAAAAAACTTGTCCATGCTTTTTGCATAATGTGAACGTGGGCGCTGTTAAGTATTTCTTTTAGTAATCTAAGATCAATTGCATGATCATCAGCCTTGTTTGTTTTGTTTGCAAGCCCAAAATCAATTGTAACTAGTTTGTTTTTTGATAGAATAAAATTTGATGTTGTCAAATCACCATGCATTATACCGTTTTTGTGTAAGGTTCCAACTATTTGTCCAATTTTTTTACAACAACGTACTAGTTTTGAATCTGGCAAGTCACGGACCAATATTCCCTCAATATGCTGCATTAGTATAGAGCAGTTTTTGATATCAACAAGATAAATCAAAGGAGTGTCTATTCCAAAAGATTTTGCTTCAACAATTATTTGGGCTTCCCTGATGGTTCTTTGCCTTCTTATTTTCTCATCAAGTAGTGGATTTCGATATGCTTTTTTCTTTCTAATTTTTAGTATTGATTTTTGCTTGTTCCAAGTGGTTAGATATAGATCCCCTTCAGCTCCTTTTTTTATCAATTTCATTAAAATTATAACCTAACAGGTACAGATTAAAAGCTAATTATGGAAGATTCTGAAAAAAAAATACGCCAAGAAGACTGTAATGAGGATACACTTGGCTCAGGCATTCTAACTTTAACCAACAAACGAATAGCATTTGATAAAACAAGAGGAAGGATAGCAGATTTTTCAAAAAAAATTGGCGAAACCGTATTGAATGCGCCGCTTAGTGCTGTTGCTGAAGTATGGAAAGAAGGCAGATTCATAAAAAAAGTATGCATAAAAGTGAAGACAGACGAGGGAGAAAAATCCTACAAGTTTGGTGTTTTTAGCAATGGAAGCTGGCTTGAGACACTACAAGATACACTAGAACAATACAAAAATCAATAGTCGATATTTACTGTGTCTAGTCTCCATGATTGTCTAACAAACGCATTTTCAAGTGTTGTACCTTTTTTGGCAGTTGCCTCCAAAATACCTGTCCATGCTATCTGTGGACCGCAATCGCCAGCAAACTGTTGCGGTACAACATAAAATTTACAGTTTTGTCTTTTGCATATGCTTTTTAGCATATCTGACAGACGTTTGTTTGCTGCAACACCTCCAACTATCATGAGTTCTTTTTTCTTTGTAAATGAAAGTGCACGTTCGGTTGCCTCGCTAATCATTGCAAATGCAGTTTCCTGTAAAGAAAAACATGCCTTTTCTTTTTGTGATGATATAGATTTTGTTGCAGATAAAAGTCCTGAAAATGAAACGTCGTTTCCTTTGACAACATAAGGTAGTTGAATATAGGTGCTAGTTTTTGTTGCAAGCTCTTCGATATTTTTTCCACAAGGAGAAGCAAAACCAATTGATCTTCCGAATTGGTCCAATAGCTGACCCAATGTTATATCTAGAGTTTCTCCAAATACTCGCCATTTTCCTTTCATAAATGCCAAAAGCATGGTATGACCACCTGAAACAAGTAATACTAGTGGGTCTTTTGCTCCAGTCAGTAATTTTCCAAGATCAATGTGTCCTATCGCATGATGTACTGGATAAATTGGTATTTTATAATATGACGATAAAGAGCGGGCTACTACTGCCCCAACTCTAAGACATGGTCCAAGTCCAGGTCCTCCAGCATATGCAATAATATCCAGATCTTTTATCTTGATCTTAGCGTGCTGGAGACAATCAGCAAGTACATTTGCAGAGTTTTCTATGTGATGCCTTGATGCCTCACGTGGGTGAATGCCTTCGCCTTCTGGAGGCCTGTAGATTTTTCTTACATCAGAATGTATTTTTCCATTTTTTTCTACTACTGCACAAGCAAATGTATGAGCGGTGCTCTCTATTCCCAAACACAGCATATTATCCCCTACTCAAGGTCGATACTATTTTTATCACATCGCCATTTTTTAGTATGTGATCTGAGCCAATACGTTGTTTTGTTTTAACATCAATTGCATACAAAAATCCTTTTTCAAGATCTTTGTGAATCGCACCTGCAAGGTCTTTTGTAGTAGAGTTTAGAGGCAACAGCTTTGCGTCAGGAAGGATTTCGCCATCTTTGTTTGATAGTTTTGTTTCATCTTCCACAGGATAAACAACGATTTGTTTTAGGATTTCAAAGATAACCGTGTTTAGTATGGTTTGAACACCTGTTGATTTTATTTTTTCTAAAATTATCTTTACTAAATCAAGTGCTTTTTGTTGTTCATCTGTAATCTTGATGCTTTCATTTTTTACAAAGCTGTTTTCTCCAGGCATGTATGTGATTAATCCTGCTTTTGTTGCTTTTTTTAAAAGTAGTTCTGCTTCTGCACTACATACTATCGTTTTTTCTTTTATTTTGTTTAGAATAGACAGGTCTTTACAGAGATCTGCTTTATTTGCAGCAATAAGCATGGGTTTTGTTTTTTTTCGCAGTTCTTTGACAAAATTATCAAGATCCAAGGCACTCCAATCTGATGTTTTCTTACTCAAGAGGTCCAAATGTTGCAATACAGCACTAATTTCATAGTCTTTAATTCCTAAACCACTAAAACGCTTTGCGATACCATCAACAAGCTTTGTAGTTTTTTGTTCGATTTCCTTTGTTAGTTTTTGCCACTCTCGTTCTAAAATTTGTTTAAACCAGTGATCAAATTCGTTTTCAACAAATTCAATGTCTTCTAGTGGGTCATGAGTTCCTACAGGAACGGGCTGACCTTGAATATCTGTTGAACCCGAAATATCTACTACATGAATTAATACTTCGGCCTGTCGCGAATCATCTAGGAATTGATTGCCCAGTCCTTTTCCCTCATGTGCGCCTGGCACAAGTCCTGCAATATCAACTAGTTTTACTGGAATCAAGCGAGTTCCTTGCATGCATAGTGGATTTTTGTGTAAAATTCCAAAAGATTTGCATGCGCAAGCTGCATGTACATATGCGATTCCGACGTTTGGTTTTATTGTAGTAAATGGATAATTTCCGATTTGAACAACGGTTTCTGTTGCTGCAGAGAAAAATGTTGATTTTCCAACATTTGTTTTGCCTAAAAGTCCGATTTGCATGACGAGCTAATCTGATTTGTACTTATTAGTATTGCAGAAATTGTTTAATCTGCTTTGTTTGTTGGTATTTCATGTCACTAGTAATAACAGGCAATCCAGGAGTTGGCAAACATACAGTATCAAAACTTTTAGCAAAAAAACTCGATTATGAAATTTTAGATATCAATAAAATTGCATTAAAATCATTCAAGGTTAAGAAAAGCTCTGGCACTATAGATGTAGATACTAAAAAACTCAAAAACACTATTAAAAAAATAATAACAAAAAAATCACTTGTTGTGGGCCATCTTGCACCGTATGTATTAACAAAGTCTCAAGTCAAAGCTGTAATAATATTAAGAAAAAATCCGTACAGTCTTATTTCAGTATATAAAGAAAGAAAATATACTCGTCAAAAAATGATAGAAAACTTGGATAGTGAAATTTTGGGTGTTATAGCTTATGATTCAATTAAAAAATTTGGCAAAAATAATGTGTATCAAATAGATACCACAAAAAAAACACTTGCAGAAATAGTAAAAAAAATACAGTCAATTTTTGAAAATGATTTTAAACAAGATAAAGTTGATTGGCTAACTCTTGTTATGCGTAAAAACGATTTAAAAAAATTCTTTACATATTAAAGGTGCATTATTTTGTTTGAGATTCTAAAAAGTGATCTTGCAGGACGAATTGGTATATTACATACAAATCATGGCAAAATTGAAACGCCTGCTTACGTTCCCGTAGTACATCCTGTAAGGCAGTCAATAGCTACATCTAAGATACGTGAAATTGGTTTTGATCTTGTAATTACTAATGCCTTTATTGCCAAAAACTATTATGGAGAGGAAGCAACAAAGCGCGGAATTCACGACATTATAAAATTTAATGGTGCAGTAATGACAGATTCAGGTGGATACCAAGTATTAGAGTATGGAGATGTTGATGCGTCTCCATTTGATATTGCCGATTTTGAAACAAAAATTGGTTCTGATATTGCAATTCCTTTGGACAAGCCAACAGGATTTGGTCTACAAAAAAAGAAAGCAAGATCTTTTGTTGAACAAACATTAAAGGCAGCAAAAAAAACAATCGAACAAAAAAGTAATAATGGTCAAATCTGGGTTGGACCAATTCAAGGTAGTGAACATTTCGAGCTTGTAAAAAAATCGACGGCTGCACTTGTTGACTATGGATTTGAGATGCTAGCGCTTGGGAGTCCTGTAGAGTTTATGGAATCATACAATTACAGATTGCTTGCAGACATGATAATTACTGCAAAAAAAAGCATGCCATCTTCATTGCCATTGCACTTGTTTGGAGCAGGCCATCCACTTACAATTCCACTTGCAATAGCATTAGGATGTGATACCTTTGATTCTGCATCCTACATACTATATGCAAGAGAGGGCAGATACATATCAGAAGATAAGACCACAAACATATCCAAAATATCATACTTTTCTTGTACCTGTGAGGTTTGTTCAAAATTTACTCCAAAGGAGCTTATTTCTATGAAAAAGGAACAGCAAATAGACAAAATCGCACTTCACAATCTGTATGCCATAAAATCAGAGGTAGAAAGAGTCAAACAAGCCATTTTTGAGGGCAGGTTATGGGAATATATTAATAAAAAAATTCGTGCACATCCAAGACTTTTTGAATGTGGCGAAGTTTTTACGAATAATTCTACATATTTTACCAAAACTACGCCTCGGTTTAAAACCAAGGCAGTGTTTTTCTTTACAAAAGAAGACCAGTACAGACCAGAGGTTATTTCTTATCATAATATGGTCCGCAAATTTAAAACAAAGAAAAAAACACTGGTAATCACATCTGAGCCGACCATAAAGCCAGCCTATTTATCACATGAATATACCAAGCTAAAAAAGAAATTTGATCCCAGTTCTGTTCAGTTTTGTTATTACAATCCATTTCTTGGAATAATTCCATTTGAGATTTCAGATATTTATCCTGCTTCACATTATGTATTGACAAGAACAGTGTTTAAACCAGAAGATTTTCCTCTTTTTGAAAAAACATGTTCAATGTTTTTTGCAAAAAACAAGTTCATGACAATTCATTGTAGCAAAAATGACAAGTTTATCCAATCTTTTGTAAAGTCACTACCTAGTAGAATTAAAATTAAAAATCTTAATTGAAAAATAAGAAAAAATTCTAGAAACCGGTTTTACAGTCCGGCGTCTTCTGCCCAGCCTTTTACGAATACTCCGTTCTTGTGAAGTGGTACTGGTTGACCAGCAGTGTAATTCATTGGTCTCATCCAAAAGATGGATTTTGTTGGGCAAACTCCAATGCATGCTCCGTCTGAGATGCATCTTTCAGGATAAAAGACAAATGCCTTACCTCTTTTCCAGCCTTCAACTGGTTTTACACGAAGTACGTCTGGGCCAAGAGAAGTACAGATTTCTACGCATAGTGCGCATCCTATACATCTCTGTTCATCTAC
>VHBM01000046.1 GCA_016871975.1 Nitrososphaerota archaeon
ATGTTTATTGCCAAAAGATAGACAAAAAGCCCCATTAGTACAAGTGTTGTTGTATGTCCTGCACCCCACATAGCACCAAGAAATGATGACCTGAATGTACCCTCTGTGATTATTTTTCTTACTGATCCTAGTCTATATCGTCGTTTTGAGATCTGAGTAGTTACTGCTGCTATGTGATCTGGTTCAAAAGCATGTTGTAAACCTATAGCAAGACCCAATGTCAAAACTAGTGCTGGAGTCATTGTGTGTAATTGTTCAATAATTTGTTCTACCAATTTTACACCTGTTTTGTATTATTTGGTAACAAAATGTAATCGCTAGTTGGTATTGGTTCATCAAGTGTTATAGTTACTTTTGGATTATTGTCAAGTAATACATCAAAGCTTAACTTTCTTAATGATTCTGGAACCCCAATAGTTACGTTATCTATAGACAGAATTTTTTTTACATTATTTATTATTAAAGCGATTGATTTTCCATGACGTAGTTCATTGATTATATAAGCACAGTATACAAGAAGTGTTTCGTTAAGGTTGATTCTAAGATTTTTTGCAAGTCGAGCTTTGATTATATTTACAGAAGAAAGAAAAACATTTTCTGATTTGGAATCGTCTTGAAATATTTTTGTTAGTGGTGGCATATCTGCCTCTCCCATTACTGTAGCTTTTACATGAATCAATCCCGTTTTGGAATATCTTTATGATATGTCTTGCTAAACTTGTATGTGTTTCCAGTTCCCTTGTATTCATGAGGCCGAATAGGCTTTCCTTCGTTTTTACCTTGTTTTGTTAGTGCAAGACCTGCCATCAATTCAAGAATAAGGCGTTGACCAAGTCCAGAGGTAATACCACCGTTATAGGAGCTTTGATCACTTACATCATAGGTAGGTGAGACCTCAACTAGATCCATTGCAAACCTATCAGGATCAAGTCCAGTGGAAAACTGGCGGACTAATCTCATTCCTTCTCTTGAGGTTAGCCCATTAGGTTCTGGTTCCCCAGTACCTGGTGCATATGCTGGATCAAAAGAGTCAATATCCCATGTAAGATATACTGCATCGGTACCATCATTTGCTCTATCTATGGCTTCTTTTGCAATAGTGTCAATTCCAATTTCTTCAACATCTAACATTGTAAACCATTGAAAGTCTTGGTCTGACATCCATTTGTAAAGGTCTGGTCCAGGCCAATAACCTCTTGGGCCAATGAGAGTATAGTTCTTACCTTTCATACAACCCATTTCCATCACACGCCGTACATGCGCTCCATGATCATATTTGAAACCACAAAGTCCCTGCGGTGCACAATCAGCATGAGTGTCAAGATGGATCATTCCAATGTTCTTGTATTTTTTTGCAAATGCCCTTACATTTGCAAAAGTTATAGAGTGATCACCGCCTAGCATAAATGGAATTCCCTCAATATCTAAAACCTCTTTTACTTTTTGCGTCATTCGTTTGTGTGACTCTATTACATCACCTGGGGATACATTCACATCACCATAATCGACTGCTTTGAAAACACCAAATGGATCAGCTCCAGTTTCAATATTAAATCGCTCATAAGGGGGTGCAGGTATTGTGGATGCTGCACGAATTGCTCTTGGTCCATAACGTGCGCCAGGTCTAATTGTGGTTCCAAAATCAAACGGTTCCCCGATTACTGCAATATCTGGTCTTTTTTGTTCCAATTCTTTTTGACTTTGGATCCATGGTAAGTGTAAGAATGTGTTAATTCCTACAAAAGGTGCATAATCTGTTCCTTTATACGCATCACCATAAAATTCCATTCCCATTTTTATTCACACTAAAAATATTCAGAAAGTAATTAAAGATGTCTAAGTAAAGTACGGATCAATTTTTTCTGTAACATAGCGTTTATTTTTTAATGACTAGTATTGATCGCTTGTTGCATGTAATATACGATCGATTATAAACAAAGAATTTTATAATAAATTATAATGATCCTTGAACCTTCAAAGAACTCTTGGCATTATATCAATAAAGGACTTTCTGCTATAAATTACAATGAATTTAACAAAGCCATTTCACGATTTAACAAAGCCTTAGAGATAGAGCCAGAAAATCTTGTTGCACAGTTTCATAAAGGAGCAACTTTATACAAGCTTGATCGTTATGAGGAAGCAATCAAATATTTTGAAAAGATAATAGAACATGATCCTAAACATATTGATGCTTTACTTAACAAAGGGTTAGCACTTGAAAAATTGGGAAAATATGACGAAGCGATTGCATGCTTCGAGACAATTTTGCAGGTTGTTCCAAACTATCCAGATGCCTTAAGCTATAAGGCTACAAATCTAAGTAAATTGGACAAACATGAAGAAGCGCTTGTTTATTTAGACCAAGTTTTAAAGGATAATCCAAAAAATTCTATTGCACTTTATAATAAAAGTGTAATATTAGGAAGACTGGGAAAAAATTCTGACTCTATTTTTTATCTAAACAAAGCACTTGAAGAAGATTCTAGAAAATCTATGGAGCTATATGAAAAGGGTGATGAGCTTACGAAGAAAGGTAAGCATGAAGAAGCTATGGAATATTACTACGTGGCTCTAGAAATTGATCCAAAAAATGTTAAGGCTCTAATTGCAAAAGCTTGGACGCTTGATTTTGCTGGATTCTCAAACAAAGACATTTTTGTTTTTTTGGATAAGGCGCTTGAGATTGATCCACAATGTATTGATGCTTTAATGAATAAAGGATTGGTTCTTGATAGAACTGGCTTGTTTCAAAAAGCTGTTGATTGTTTTGATAAGGTTTTAGAAATTGATCCAAAAAATGTACGTGCATTGTACAGTAAGGGAGTATCTTTATTTTCTTTGAAAAAATATGGTGCCGCCAAATTCTTTTGCGAACAGGCAATACAGCTTGAACCAAAAAACGTTAAGGCACTATGTAGTTTGGTTTGGCTTCTAGAACACCTGAAAAAATATGAGGAAGCGTTAGAATACTGCAACAAGGCTCTTGAGATTGATCCGGATTATGTTTATGCAATTAGCTACAAGGCAAAGTTAATGTTAGAATTGGAAAAATATGAGGAGTCTATCAATTATTATAATAGAGTATTGAAAAGAGATCCTCAAAATAAGACTGCATTATATCATAAAAACAAAGCTATAGGTAAATTAGAAAAAGAAAAACGTGGATCATTATTTGATAAATTCAGAGAAAATAAACAATAACGTTTAAATTTTGAAAATTAATTTGTTGGTGTTTTGCTTGTTACACCTTCATCTGATTCTCCAGATTCTTTGAAGTGTTTTAGATCTTCTCCTGCAATTACGTCTTCTTCTGGAGGCACATAATCTCTCACATCATGTCTTGCTTTACCTGGATATTTCTTCTGTGTTGCTAGTGCAACTCCAATAAATAGCACAAATGAAACAACTGGCGGAATCATTGTATCCAGACCTGCCCACTCTGCTGGCATTGAAAAGAAGAAGTATAGTCTTAGAGCAGAACCAACTAACAAGGAAGCAATAGCGGCAGGCATGTTTGCTTTTTTCCAGAATAAGCCGAATGTAAGAGGGGCAAATGCTCCAGCAAATACAATATCAAATGCAAGAATAAGGTAAATTCCAGGTGCTGGAACAAAATAACCTAGTGCTGTGCCTGCAACCATCATAGGAATAATTGTAATTCTTGTCATGAGTAAAAGTCTGCTATCGCTCCATGTTTCTTTATGCATCCATCTCCTACGAATAATTCTTGAGATCAAGTTCCTTGAAATTACACTTGATATAGCTAACAAACCTCCACTTGCAGTTGACATGGAAGCACCAATTACCCCCATTAGCATAGCAGCACCAAGAGCAAATGGCATGTGTTCAGTTGCTAACAATGGAAATGCTAAATCTGGTATCGTATCTGCGGGCAAATAATACAATGCGGCAATTCCTAACATGCTTGTTGGAACTACTGTAAATATTGTCAATGCACCGCCCATAAATGCACCACGTCGTGCAGTCTTTGGATCCCTAGCTGCAAATACTCTTTCCATAAAGTCTAAAGCTACAATATCACCTAAACCTAGTGCCAAAATCCCTGCCCAATTGATCAATGCACCATTAGCTATTTCTGTCAGTCCTGTAATATCCAAAAATTCCGGTGGAGCGTTATTGTAAATTGTATCCCATGAATCACCTGAAAAACCTCCTGCAAAGAACAAGAACCCTGCCCAAAATGCACCTATTGCAAGATACACTTGAAAAAGATTGGTATAAGCTGACGCAAATAGTCCACCTGCCACAGTATATGCTACAATAACTAATGCAGATATCAGAATACCATAAAAGTAATCTATTCCAAAAACAACTTCAAGGATGAAACCACTTGCTGCAAGATTTCCTGCAACTAAAACTGTAAAACTAATTATCATCAAAACACTAGAAATTCCTTCTGCACCATTTCCAAATCTTCTAAAGTAAAAGTCAGGCAATGTAAGCATTGACATTTTGTTAAGCGGTTTTGCATAGAAGAAACCAGTCATTAGTAGGCATATACCAAGACCAAGTGGAATTACTGCCCCTGCCCAAAATCCAAATTGAAAAACAAGTGACACGTTTCCTAATGATGAATTACCATCTACTGCTTGAGCTGCAAGCATGGTACCAACAAGAAATAATGGAAGACTCTTTCCGGCAACTATAAGACGTTTTCCGCTGCGTTGAACCAACTTTGAGGATATGACACCGACTGCTAATGTGACAATAATAAAAGCCAAAACAGCTATGCCATAATCAGAAAATTCTCCCATATAGCCCAGATTTGCTGTTAAAAATCATTATTTAAGCATTCTAAATTTTACGTATAGTACGTATTAGGAACAAAATGCTATGTGTATAATACAAATTAAGAAAATGTGATCTGCTTTTCACATATTTTTCAATTAAGAAAAATAATGGTAAATTATTAAAAATAAAATTTTGTATGATAAAAAATCAAAATTAGATAGATTAAATGATGAAAAACAGAACTATTGCTTCAATTGAAATATGTTTTGATGGTGTGATTACTAATCTTTGATAAAGTTAATGTTTATCTAACTTTTCATGTGAATTTGATTAAATACCAAACAAGAAATTATAACATAAAAAAAATTTTTATTAATAGAGAAAAGAATACACCCAATGAGTAAGCAGCTTGGAATAGCAGTAGTCATAATTCTTTTAGGTTTTGGTTTAACTCAGTTTGAAGATGAGAGTGCGTTTTACATTGGTGCGGGTTATGGAACCGTTGCTATGGGAACATTATGGATAGTAATATTATTAATAAAGGATCTTAAAAAGAAAGATCGCAAAAAAACTAGAAAGAAAAAATAGTCTTATAACACATTATCTTTTATTCTTGTGAGGATAAGTTGCCAGGACAGGGATATTCTACCATTGGATTAAAACCATCAATTCTAAAACGACTCAGGCAAGTAACCGATGTTTATTATCCTGGAATGTTTCTCCCAAGTACCTTAATTATAATTATGAATGAGATTAAACTTGGATACTATACGCCTAGATTACATAATATCAAGGTAGATCTTACCGGCAAATATAACTCTCTTACCATTAGATCCGATATTAAGGATTGGTTAGAAGCAAGTTACCAGAATCTAAAAGACGAATATTCTAAAAAGTATGGAGTTGATAGCTTTGCACAGTTTATTAGTTATTTTATAATAAACATTTTTGAATCGAAAGACGAATCTCAAGACCACATCATCAGATTGAAAGGCTCTGAATTCAAATGGTTAATTGAAGAATACAAGAAAAAGAAACATAACGATGCTCAAGATATTTTGTCTTTTGATCGTTTTGCAGATGAATTCCTTAGGGAACTACTTGAGAAAGTAAATGAGGCAAAGAAGATTCTAACAATTTAATAATAAACAAAAAATTTCAAGAAATCTATAATGGTTTCATTGTATCAATTAGTCGAGCATTAACAACTTGCCCACTCTTTTCTTGAAATTCTAAATCTACAGTATACTTTAGGTTGTTCTGTATGAATCTAACCTGAACATCCCATCCTGTACGTAGTTCTTTTTCAGGAACTGCAAACACTTCAGTGACTTGAAAGTCAGAGACATCACCATAAAGAGATGTGATTACTCTTTTTGATTCTCTTTCAATATCTTCTCTACTGCTGACTGATTTCATGAACTTTTCATTGTACTGTAATTATAAAAATATTTGTAAACTGTAAATTCGTAGATTACCGTTTGCTAAAAAAATAATTGTCATATGTTTGATCGCTTCCTTGTGTTAAGATTTTAATAATTAACAAAATTATTCCAATGATTGAAATATCCTGATCTTCTTGGCAAAGATGTTGCACGTGTTGGAGTCCAGGTTACGCGTAAGTATAATCTTCTTGCAAGTAGAATGATCGCTGATGTGATCAAAACTTCACTTGGTCCACGTGGCATGGATAAAATGTTTATCGATATACAAGGAGATGTTTACGTAACAAAGCATGGAGGTGCATTTCTGCGAAAAGTAGATCATGCACATCCTGCTGCAAAAGCAATTGTAGATGCAGCAAACTCAGTAGATAATCACGTTGGGGATGGTACTATTTCAGTTGCTGTTTTGATTGGTGCATTATGTACAAAGGCAGAAGAACTGATAAAAATGGCGATTCCACCTGCAATAATCTCTTCTGGTTATCAAATAGCCTCAGATATTGCACTTGATGTACTTGCCTCAGTTGCTCAAAAAGCAAGCATTTCAGACAGAGAATTAATGATGCATCTTGTCCTAACATGCCTCAAAGGCAAATCCATATCAGATATGACTGATGAAGATACTATTGCAAAACTAGTTGTTGATGCTGTTTGTACTATCACAGATTTTGATCATAACAAAATAGAAGTTGACGACATAAAAATTGAAGAAAAACTTGGAAATGCAACAGATATCCAGCTGATAAATGGGATTATTATGGATAAAACAATTGACAACTCCGCAATGCCAAAAATGATTAGTGACGTAAAAATTCTTTTAACAAATGAATTTCTTGAACCTATCCGTACTAAGATAGACGATGAAATAGTAATCACATCACCAGAACAGATGAGTGTATTCATAAAACGAGAATCTGATACGGTGTTAGAAAAAGTTCAAAAAATAATTGATGCAGGAGTTAATGTTGTGATATCTAGAAGGGGAATTAACTCATTTGCTCAAGAACGTCTTGCAAGATCTGGAATAATTTCTATCAAGCGTGCAACAGAAAATGATTTGTGGTGGCTTGAGAAAGCAACTGGTGCAAAAATCTGTGACGATCTTGACAACATTTCGAAAAATGATCTTGGTTATGCAAAAAAAGTTTACGAGAAAGCAATAGGAGATGACAAAATGGTGTTTGTTGATGGATGTAAGAATCCAAAAGCAATTACAATTTTGTTGAGAGCTAATTCTAAAAAATATCTTGATGAGTTTCATCGAACAATAAAAAATGCATATTTTGTTTTGCGAAATTTTATTGAGAATCCACAAATAGTTGGTGGAGGAGGATCTACAGAAGCAATAATTGCACAAAAAGTACGACAAAAGGCTCATATGATTGAAGGCAAGGAACAAATTGTTATAGAAAAGTTTGCTGAAGCACTAGAAGAAATTCCAATAACTCTTGCCAGAAATGTAGGCATGGATGTCATTAATACTATAACTGAGCTTAGAACAAAACACGCTCAATTTGCTAATGGTAATTACGAGTGGTTTGGCATAGATTCATCTCAAAGAAAAGTAGATGAGATTTTTTCAAAAAATGTAATTGAAACCCTTGCTGTAAAAGAACAGATAATCAAGATGGCAGTTGAAACTACCACTTTCTTACTAAATGTAGACGATATTTTTATGAAAGATGAAATTGATAATACTCACTGCCATATTGATGGCACGGTTCATGCGCATCACGATGGTGGAAAGGCACACAATCATTTTGAACAAGAAGGAATAGAACAGCGTCAAATGCATCATTACTACTAATTTTGTGTCAAATTAGTAAATCATGGTGAAGGTGATGGAGGATTAAATTTAGGATATGGTGGATCTTCTGATTGATTAAACTGTTCAATTTGTTTTTCTGATTTTGATTCGTCTGAAAATTCAGAACCTACATAAAATACTAGGTTTATTACAATAAACATTACAACTATAATTAATAATCTACTTTTCATAGAAAATTTTTTTCGCTCTGTTTTACGAACCATTCAACAATTTAGAATCACAAGTATTTTTCTTTAGCTATTAATGATATTACTATTTTAATCTTGAAAGCAAGGCAGAGTA
>VHBM01000047.1 GCA_016871975.1 Nitrososphaerota archaeon
ATATTTCTAAAGCACAAAGTATTCTGCTTGTGGATGATGTACCACTATGGCAGCAGTCGATTGTTCAGGCACTATCTGTCCTGCATCTGTTAGAGTCATTCCAGATTTTTTTGCATCAAGTAACTTCCAAACTAGATGATGCTGCATGACATCAGGGCAGCTTGGATATCCCCAGCTGTATCGCAAGCCACGCTTATCACCTAACTTTAGCTCTTCACGTATCTTTTGGTTTACCCACTCTGCAAGCGCTTCTGCAGTCTCTACTGCAAGACCATGTAGATAATATGCATCTGTGTACTTGTTTTCTTTGTTCCATTTCTCTACAAGCTCTGCTACCTTATTTCCTACAGTTACTGCCTGAAATACAACAATATCGTCTGTACCAAAGTAATCTGTGATGCACAAGTGTTTTTTCTGCGATGAGCGTGGAAAATCAAATACTATTTTCTCACCGTTTGGATGATCCACTACTAGCTTGTCGTTTACATTATGACATCTAAAGTACGCATATACTGCACGGGGCTCAAAGAGGCCTTCTGCTGTAATTCTTTTTTTCCATTCATCAAGTAACTGCTCATGTTCCTTTTCTGCTTCTTGTGCAAGATTGCCCCTCACACCCCATGACAATTTGAAGAGAGATTTTTTGTTTAGATAATTCCATACTTCTTTGAGGTTAATTTGTAAAGGCGCTAGTCGGATTGGCTTGTTAATAACGGGTGGAACTGGCGGAGTGACAGGTTTTATTCCGCTATGCGGAAGTGAGATTGTTTCTTTTTGTATTGTTGTTTCCTTCCATTTTTCTATCTTTTCCTTCCACTCTTGTAGATATTGCTCTCTTTCAGACGATACTAACTTGTCCATTGCTTTTAGCCCATCAAACATTGTTTGGCAGTAAAATACACCTGCCTTGTGTATTCCACCTTCCTTTGCAATTCGGTTGATATAGTTGGTGTTAATTGCAGCACCTCCACAGAGTATTGGAATTTGCAAGTTGTTTTTTCTTGCATGTTCTACAAAAAACTGCATTTGTTTTGATGTTGAGACAAGTAATGCAGACAGTCCTATAGCATCTGCTTTTACCTCACCTATTTTTTCTATGAATTTTTGCAACGGCACTTGCTTTCCAAGATCATAAACAGTGTATCCATTATTTTCAAAAATTGTTTTTACCAAGTTTTTTCCAATGTCATGAACATCACCATAAACTGTTCCTAGGACAAGCTTTCCCTTGCTTGTGCCCTCTTCTTTTAGCAGATACCTCTCAAGCTCGGCAACGGCTGCCTTCATGCATTCAGCTGATTTGAGAACAAATGGTAAGATAAGCTCGCCTGCGCCAAATTTGTCTCCAACTTCCTTCATTGCAGGAAGCAGGTCATCATTTAGTGTTTTAATTGCAGCATCATGTGTTACTTCTTTTGGCGCATTGATTTTCAGCCTACCATCTTTATCATCCACATTGACTTTATTCGCAATCTTTTCTGCAATGGCTAAAACAACATCATTTTCTATCCCATCTTTGAGCCTGTTTACTATTCTAAAGTTGGATCTTTTTCCAGCATTCCAGCTTGGATCAAACTCAACTTTCTTTGTGGTTGTAGCAGTTGTATCCTTTTTCTCAAAATATGATATTAGATCCGAGAGTGCATTTTGATGTTTGTTAAAAATTAAGTTTTCAGCTAGAGACCTTTCTTGTTCATTGATTTCTGGATATGGGATGATTTCCTTTGCATTAACTATAGCACTATCTAATCCTGATTTTATTGCGTGATACAAAAATACAGAATTGACTATTTTGCGGGCTGTAGGAACCAGACCAAAGCTGATGTTGCTTAGCCCAAGTGTTGTAAAAGCATTTGGGAATCTTTGCTTGACAAGTCTTATTCCCTCCAGTGTATTTTTTCCCGCATCTGCAAACTCTTTTTCACCTGTTGCCAAGGTAAACGTTAGAACGTCATAGATGAACTGGTCTTCACGCAGTCCATATTTTTTTCCTGTCTCATAGAGAAGCTCAGCCGTTGCAACTTTTTCGTTTGGTGTCTTTGCCATTCCCTTTGGGCCAATGCACAGTGCAACTGCAGGAACACCATACTTTGCCATCAATGGTGCAAGTTTATGAAAACGGCTACCATCACCTTCCAAGTTAATTGAGTTGATAATTGGCTTTCCTGGAATTTGCTCCAGTGCTGCTTCTATTACTTCAGGATCTGTAGAGTCAATTACAAGCGGTGCATCAATTTCTAAGCTTAGTCTTTTTACAAGCTTTATCATAAACTCGCGTTCATCTGCACGTTCAGTTGTTGCAACACAGACATCAAGACAGTGTGCACCGTCCTCTACCTGTTCTCTTGCAAGCGTAATCAGCCCATCAAAATCGTCATTTAATACAAACTGTTTTGCCTTTCTTGAGCCTTGTGTGTTTAGTCGCTCCCCTATGATAAGAGGGGCAGGAACCTGTTTTAGCTCAACTGCCTTTAATGCAGAGCTTACTCGTGGTACTATCAACAATTGCTGTTAGTCCGTTTTTTCTAAATACCTAACCTTTATTTGATTAGGCTTTTTCGTCAATAACTTTGCGAAGTGCTTTGATGTGCTCTGGGTTTGTACCGCAACATCCGCCAATGATTCTGACCTGTTTAAACTCTGAAAGAAAATCCTTGAGAACCTTTGCCATTTCCTCTGGAGTCATTTTGTATACTGCTCTTCCTCCCTGATTTTCAGGCATTCCGGCATTTGGTACAACCAGTAACTTGTGATTATCCTGCTCATTTAACCATCTTACGCTGGGGGTCATCTCTACTGGACCTGTAGAACAGTTCATTCCAAAAACATCGATTCCCATATCACATACGGTTGTATATGCAGCCTGAATGTTTGTTCCAAGCAACATCTTGCCATACTGGTCTAGTGATACGTTTGCAATAATTGGAACCTTTTTTCCAGTCTTTTTTATTGCCGCTTGGCATCCTTCAATTGCAAGCTTTACCTCAAGTATGTCTTGGCTTGTCTCTATTAGCAATGCATCAACACCTCCAAGTATTAGTCCTTCAGCCTGTAGCGCAAACGCCTCTCTTATCTCATGTAATGGTTTTTTCCCAAGATCTGGATCATTTGAGCTTGGCAAAAATCCAGTAGGGCCCATAGAGCCAACTACATATCTTGGCTTGTCTGAAAATTCTGAGCAAATATCTACTGCAAGCTTTGCAATTTTTTTGTTAATATCTACAGTTTGATTTCCATAACCATACTCGTCAAGCTTTAATTTGTTAGAGCCAAACGAGTTTGTCTCAATACAGTCAGCACCTGCTGCAAGATAGCTGCGATGAATTTTTTTTATCCACTCTGGATGTGTGAGAATAAGGCCATCATTAAAGCCGTCTTTTCCTTCTGGAAAGTCTTCTGGCTTTGGATTAAGCTTTTGAATCTCAGTGCCCATTGCACCATCAAATAGCAGTATCCTAGTGTTTAGTGCTGAGAGGAAATCTTCTTTTTTTGCCAAGATTATTTCTGATGGACTGTTGCGTTTATTAAATTACGTTTAAGCAACTTTACAAAATTATACAGAAAATGATTCTGCCAGATACAGCATATTTCAAATTTGGGTGAAAGTCTGTCTAGCTGTATTTGCAGAAATTAACTATTAACAATCTGGTTCGAAGTGCATCATTTTTCCAACATGCCGGAGTCTCTATTGTCTTTGTCTTTTTGCCAATAATTGCAAAGGAGGTAACTGACTCTTTATTTGAGATTGGAATAATTGTTGCATCATTTAGTTTTTCACAAATTTTATCAGAAATTTATTTTGGTAGGATCTCTGACAAAAAAGGAAAAAGGCTTTTTTTTATCCGCCTTGGTTTTCTTGGATGTGCAATAACATTTGGGCTACATTATTTTGCAGAAGACACCATACTGCTGTTGCTTGCACGAGTTGGAGCTGGAATCTCTACTGGAATAATGGTTCCTGCAATGATTGCTTATGCATATGAGGCAGAAAATAACAAAGCAAAGGTAGCATCGATTGTATCATTTCATGCACTAGGATGGCTTGCAGGCATTGTTGCTGCAGGTATTGCAAATGACATCAAGCCAATATTTTTGATAAGCAGCGGCTTGTTTCTTTGCGGCCTTGCTATAACATCAAGACTACCAAACCTAGCATTAGAAAAGCAAGTTGAGCATGGAATTGCAAAAATTATCTCAAAGAATCGATTTTTGTTTTTGTCACTTTTGTTGCGACATATTGGTGCATCATCGGTATGGACCATACTACCCCTAATGCTTATGGAAAGATTTGGTGCAGAGCTTTACCAAATCTCGATTGTTTATGTCGCAAACAACCTAACTGCCTTTATAGTCATGAACTTGATGGCAGGCAAAATAAAAATCAACAATGTAACAAAATTCAAAATCGGTATAGGCGTAACAGCGCTAGTATTTGTTGGCTTGGCATTAATTTCTGACTGGTGGATGGCCATGCCGTTTATGGCGCTAGTTGGCGTCACATGGGCATTTTTGTTCATTGGTGGAAACTTTTACCTAATGGAAAATAATCCACACTCCACCTCAACTGGAATCTTTAGCTCTACACTTTCAATATCTTCAGTTGTAGGGCCAGTAATTGCAGGAACAATTGCGTTTTACTATGGCTATGTAGAGGTGATGTATTTTGCTATAGCTATAATTGTTTGCGCGTTTTTAATTTCACTTAAAGTAAAAAAAGAAAAAATAGGTTAAGAATCATTTTCTAAATTTGGTTTTGCTTCCTTTTCTTTAGCCTTTTTAATAGCATTTTGAATTTCTTCATTTGTATGCTTGAAACGTTTCATGGTTATTTTATTCCAAATTCATATTTAACTCTGCGCTAGCGCAGGCCCCACCTTGACATGACCTTGTTTTCAATTCGCTTGAAGACAAAGCCATCAATCAAAATTCCTATTGCCATTATGACAATCATCATGGCAATTACCTGAGAGATGTCTGATAGCTGTCTGCCAACATTTAGCAAAAAGCCAAGACCCAAAAAGGAAAACAAAAGCTCTGCGCCAATCACACCTCGCCACGCAAATGCCCACCCTTGCTTAAAGCCAGATATCATGTATGGAAATGCAGCTGGTATCAGTACACTTGTGATCAGTTTTTCTCCCTTTGCACCCATGTTTCGTGCTGCTGCAATAAAGCTAGGATCTATGTTCTTTACACCACTATACGTATTGATAGTTACTGCAAAAATTGCACCCATTGTTGTAACAAAAATTATTCCTGCATCAGTCAAACCAAACCAAATGATTGCAAGAGGCACCCAGGCAACAGACGGAATTGATTGTAATCCTAACACCAGAGAACCTATTGTTTGATTTACAGTTTCCACTCTTGCCATAAAGATCCCAAGTACCATTCCGCTAGCAATAGCTATTGCCAGTCCCACAACAAGCCTCCACATGCTTGTACCTATGCCTAAAAACAGGCTCCCATCTGCTGCGCCATATACTAGATCCTCGCCTACCTCAAGCGGGGATGGAAAGATTTGATCATGCCAGATATTTGTTGCATCAAATGCCTGCCACACAGCAACAAGTGCAACATAAAAGACAATTTTTTTCCACAAATAGTTCTGTTTCATGATTTTATTCACTTGATTTTACTTCAGGACGTAGTTCTGCCAAGATTTGTTGTTGATACTTTGAGAGATTCTCATCTTCGGAAATGCGTGGTCTGCGATAATCAATTACAATTTCTTTTTTTATTGTTGATGGTCTGTTTGTAAATACAGCAACCCTGTTTCCAAGCATTGCAGCCTCTGCCACATTATGAGTTACAAAAAGAATTGTCTTTTTTGTCCTTTCCCAGATTAGCTGCATCTCTACAAGCAACAGATCACGGGTTTGAGCATCCAATGCTGCAAATGGTTCATCCATCAGCAAGACATCAGGATCTAAAACAAGCGCTCTTGCTATTGCTACTCTTTGCTTCATTCCAGTAGACAGCTGGTAGGTGTATGACTCTGCAAATCTTGTAAGCTGCATCATATCCAAGTATCTTTTTGATATCTCTGATCTCTCGGACTTGGGAATTCCTGCAATCTTTAATCCAAACTCTACATTGTCCACTACCTTAAGCCATGGAAACAATGCTCCTTCCTGAAATACAAGGATCCTATCTGGTCCTGTCTCTGCAACAGGTTTGCCATCTAGGAGCACTTGACCGTTATCTGGTCTATCAAGTCCTGCTACTATTCTAAGAAATGTAGATTTGCCACATCCTGATGGCCCAACAAGACAGACAAAATCTCCGTCATTTATCTTGAGATTTATTCCCCCAAGCGCTTGTAGTCTGTGACCATCATGGTCAAAATATTTTTCAATGTTTTTTGCTTCAAGTTTTGTCATATTTTATTCTCCATCAGACTCTCAACCAGTTCAGTGTTAGGAAATATCCCATCTAGGTTGTAGTCCTGTCTTCCCAAATACCCCAAAGAATACGCATATTCTGCAAAACTGTTAATCGAATCAACATTTGGGTCAGTTGTTATTTGTATGTGAGAAAAGGCTTCATTTACTATCTCATCTTTTAATGACTTGCCAAGCGTGTTTTTTAGAAATTTATTAAAAATTATTTTAGATTGATCAGGGTTTTCGTTTATCCAAGTTACGGTTTCTGTGTGAGCGTTTAACCACTTTGAAACTATTTCTGGATGATTCTTTAGATAATCACTTCTTGCGATCAAAACCACTGATGCAAATTGTTTTTGGGGCCACAAGTCTTCCTCATTAAATAAGCGAATTCCATCTAATTCCAAAACTAGCCTAGTTGCCCACGGTTCTGGCACCCATGCTCCATCAATGTCGCCTTTTGCAAAAAGTGTGTATATTTCTGGATTTTCTAGATTGAATACATATACAGAGCCGCCTTTATCAGCAGGCTTTAGTCCATTTTCATAAAGATAAGCTCGCAGTGATATATCCTGGGTGTTTCCAATTAAAGGAGCGGCAATCCTTTTTCCATCCAGATCCTCTGCAGTCTTTATTTGTGATTTTGAGTTAACAATAAAGCTAACACCTCCACTTGCAGCTCCTGAAATAATTTGAATCTCATGACTTTTTGATTGTAAAAATCCGTTTATTGCAGGTCCTGGTCCAACATAAGCAATGTCTATAGAATTTGCAAACATTGACTCGATCACTTGTGGGCCGCTGTCAAAAAGTCTTGTTTCTATCACTGTTCCTTCCAAGTTTTTAGAAAAGACTTGATTTTCCATTCCAATAATTGGAACAAGATGGCTTATGTTTGGAAAAAATGCGACTCGTACCTTGTTTTGTGCTGTAACATCCTGAGAGAGATTTGCACTTAGTATGATTATTACAATTATGACTGCAAGTCCTGCACCTATTGCAGCTGTAAATTTCATAAAACAGCGTTATAATACTTCCATTAAATAGTGATCGGATTTTAGCTCAAGCTAGTCTGAAAATTTCAAAGTGTTTTTAGTGAAAAAAGATAACAAAATCAAACTATCACAAAAAATAAATTCAGAGGCATTCACTGAACTGCGCTATGAATCAAAAAGCTGTATTGGCATTTTCTGGTGGACTAGATACATCAGTTGTTGTAAAGTATCTTCAAGTAGAGCATGGTCTTGATGTTGTAACTGTTACAGTTGATGTTGGCCAAGGCGATGATCAAAAAAAGATCGCAGCAAAGGCAAAGTCCCTTGGCGTTGTAAAGCACTATCACATTGATGCAAAAGAGGAGTTTGCCAAAAAGTACATCATTCCATCGATTAAGGCAAATGCGCTATACCAAAAAAAGTACTGCCTTGCAACTGCACTTGCTCGTCCACTAATTGCACAAAAAGTAGTTGAGATAGCAAAAAGGGAAAATGCGTCGGCACTTGCACATGGCTGTTCTGGAAAAGGAAACGATCAGGTCCGATTTGATGTAACTATGCGTTCAGGATCAAATCTTCCTATAATTGCACCAATTCGGGACATGAATTTGGATCGCGAGACCGAGCTGGAATTTGCGCAAGAGCAGGGAATCAAGATAGATACTGTTGCCAAAAAATTCAGCATTGA
>VHBM01000048.1 GCA_016871975.1 Nitrososphaerota archaeon
GCAAGGCTGCTTTTGCAAAAGCTAAGATTTTAGATAAAACCAGATATTTGAACTAGTTTACTTGTTTTCTAGGATTGGTTTTTTCAGTATCAGCCATCTAATTATGATATACCATCCCACAAAGATTACCCCAACTATTCCCCAAAAGATCCAGTTTTGCATTTGTGCATCAAAACCCATCTGTGTAAACGTGCCTGTTATTTCTCTTGAAACTAGAGTTGATACTGCTAGAACTATAAAGAATTCAACGGCTAGCCAAGTCCAATTGGGCCATGACTCTCTTGGTATGTGTACGTTATTGTGTACTCCCATGTACCATTGTCTTATGATATGGTTATTTATTTTTTCAGAGATTTATACAAGTGAAGAAGATTTTGTGTCGTTTTTTATCATAGCAATTATATCTTTTTGATCTTCTTTTCTTTCGTAAACTCCTCTAAATGCATGTGTAGTCATTCTTGCGTCATTTCTTACTCCCCGCATTCTCATGCAAAGATGCTCTGCCTCTATAACTACGGCAACTCCTTTTACTCCCTGTGAAAATAGCTCATCTGCTATGTTTTTTGTAAGTCGTTCTTGAATTTGTAGTCTTTTTGCGTACTTTTCTACCAACCGAACCAATTTTGAAATTCCAAATACACGGCCCTTAGGTGAATAAGCTATGTGGATTTTGCCAAAAAATGGTAACATGTGATGCTCACACATTGAATAAAACTGAATGTCTTTTGCAATTACTGCATCAGAGTCCTCGGAGAACTGAATTGATAGCTCAGAATCAGAATCATATCCTGAAAAGATTTCTTTGTACATGTCAACTATTCTATCTGGTGTTTCACGTAAACCCTCTCTTGTTGGGTCTTCGCCTATCTCAATTATTAGTTCCCGGATTAGTTTTCGTACTCTTGCTTCATCCATTATGGTGCACCTATCAATTTGTGTAATTGTGGTATTATACGTACCTCACTATAAAGAGGATACACTATATCATAAAATTCCAAGAGTTGTTCCAAACTTGGTTCTGCTACGCCGTGAGTTGGTTGTATTATAAATCCTGCAATGTCGGTTTTCGAGATTGTCTCAAAAATTCGCTTGATTAGTTCTTTAAATGATGGTAAATCAGTTTTTGAGCTAACTACGATTTTGATGTATGTTATTTTTTTTAATGAAACTGATGATTTAAGACATTCAAATGCATTTTTCATGAGTGTAGAATAGTGTTTTGGATCGACAAATTCAGAGTCTTTGGTTTTAAACTCAATTTTTACAAAATCAATAAACGGTAAGACCTCAGAAAATTTTGTAGAGTCAAAACACGATGATTCCAGATATGTAGGGATGTTTTTTGATTTTACATATCGTGCAATTTCCCTAACTGCTTCGTGTTGAATGAGTGGATCCCCCCCTGTAAAATTAACTTTATAGGTTTTATCTTGTAGTTTAGAGTTTATTATTTTGCAGGCGTCTTCTAGCGAGTATTCTGTGCCAGAATTCATTGGGAGTGCCTCTATTGTATCACAATAAAAGCATGTGAAAGGACAACCTGCCAGTCTGACAAACAGTGTCTTTGTTCCATAAAGTATTCCCTCGCCTTCTACTGATGTAAAGATCTCAAATAGTCTTACTTTCAAGGATTTGATTATGGATGGTTGTTATTTATTCAATTAAGATTGTGTTTGCTATGACATCACTGGTTCTTTTGTATAAAACAAACCAGAGATGAAAAATACTACACCTAAAATTCCAATTAGTCCCCCAACAAATTCCACTGTTTCGCCTAGATCTATCTCCATTGGGGCCCACAAAAATGCAATCAATGCGCCAACTACCATCATTGGTATTCCAACACCAACAGTAATTCGTTTAGAAGCCATGCACGATGGACCTCTTTTTAAAATGTATATGAAGTTTTGGTCAGATTATTGAAGCATTCTATACAATATTTTGAGTGTTCTTTCAACTTCAGAAATTTTGTTTAATGCATCTTTTAGTGATTTTTCAGCTTGAGATTCTGCCTGATCTAATAATGAAAGTGAGTTTTTGATCCAGCGTTTAGCGGCTGCATTTTTATCTGCTTTTGCTTCTAGTTTGTGTAATTCATCTTCCAGTTGTTGAATTTTTAGCTTGATTCTTTCTGCTTTTGATTCAGAAAGAGATTCAGAACGCAGAGAGTTAGCTTTGTCGTTTTCGGTTTTTACAGGATTTTCAATATCACTAACTAAGCTATTTAGCGTGTTAAATAATCTGAGAGCGTTTTCAAGATCACCTTTTGAGATGAGGGTTTTTAGCTCATCAAACATAATTTTTGCCTTGTCAAGTTTGGTTGCATCAACGCGCTTACTGGTTGATAGTTTGTCTAGTTTTGCTTCAAGATTGTTGATTATCGCGTCTATTCTGCTTGTTTTTGATTCATCAAATTGATTTTTTAGTGTAATAATGATCTTTGTCTGTTTTACTATTTGGCTTGAATTAGCTGCTTTAATGAGTTGCAGTTTTGATTGCTCCAAGTTTTTGGTTATATTTTCTGATAAGCCTAGATCCTTTGCTTGTACAATAAGTGCATCAACTCGTTGTACCTGTTTTTCAGCAAAATCCTTTGCACGGATGGTCTTTTTTTGATCTGCGTCATTTTTGAGTGTGTTATAGACGTCAAGTGTCAATGATTCTAGTACGCTAATGGTTTTTTCTGCAGATTCAAGGTCCCCCTTGTTATAGTGATTTCGTGCAGTAGTTATCAGTTCATCAAGTGTTTGAAAATCAATTTCTACACTACTTTTTTTTGCTATTTCTTTTAGTCTGTCCACATATCGTTCCATTCTATCAATAACTGGCTTTACCCCATATTGTGTATCAGTATCTTGTGCTAATGCAACCTCAGCGACTTGTCTTGCTTGGTTAATTTGTTGCCCTATTTCTTTGAAGATCTTCATTGCAGCCAAAAAGTGAGTTCTTGCCGCCTCAATGTTTTCTTCTTTTACTGCATCTGTTAATGCATCAATCTCGGCAGAGCCTTGATCGTATAATTTCTTTATTTCATCTGATACTGATTCTGTGTTTGAGAGTTCAAATTTTATGTGATCTCTTGCTTGCATTGCAAGTCTAACTAGTGATTCTGATTCTGATTCAGCATAAGCACTGGTTGTGATGGTGCCTAGGAAAGCGGCAACCAAAAATAACATAATAAGATAGGTTTTATTCATTATTGTTCACCAGTTATACCATCCTTTAGTTTTACTAGATTTTGTGATTCTTTTTTTTCAATCTCAACTATTCCTTCTCTTTCTAGTCGTTTCACTGCCCTCCACATGGTTGTTCTTGGCTGGAGGAATTTCTTGCGTAGCTCGCTTTCATATGCTTGCCCGCCGTTATCAGAAATAAATGAAATTAGCTCTTTATCGTCATCTCGGAGATTTGGTCTTAGTTTAAAGATTGTTTCTTTGTCAAGTATCTTGAATACTGTTTTTTCCTGTGTTGATGTAACAACTAGTGTTTTATTGATACTTTTTCTTTGCTTTAGGATTAGACCTGCCGCAATAGCAGCTGCAGTTACTCCTGTAATTACTATAATGTAATTAGTTTGCGATGAGTTAGATGTTTCTAGGATTTCTTGTTGCGTTGCCAAGTTTTTTGCTTCATTTGCTAGATCTATTGCGTCAGTAAATCTTCCATCGTCATATGCAGTTAATGCTTCATCAAGTTTAGTGTCAGCTAGTTGGGTTTGTATTCCACTGTTTTTTACTTGCTCAATTGAGCTTCTTGCTTCATTTATTGCATCTAATGCAGTTTGGGCTGAGCCAGACATACCAAAAGAATAGCTAATGTCAGTATGACCTGCCGGTAACAAAAGACGAGATTGTTCATCGATTATTTCTATACTTGAAGGAATTGTATTCATTCCAACAATAACGGTATTTTTTGGCATTAGTACTGTGTGCTCTGATTGGACATCTACAACAAATGACCAGATCTTACCATTTTTTGATATAAGATCATGAGTATCATAATCTATTGTAATCATCGAAGCTCCAAATGTCTCTATTTGTGCTATGTCATCTCTGATATTACTTGTAAGTAAGAGTCCATTTTCATCTTGTGCAACTAGATTTTCTGTTGTTTTCCCAAATAGTTTTACAGTAAAGTCAGGAGAAAGCGGATCTGTTTCTGTTTGATAAAAAACATGAGCTGAGCCATCTTGATAAATAGTAAAATCAATAGTTCGAATAGCGCTAAGAGAGTTTTGTATAGGCATGCCTATGGCTAGTACAACAAGACCTAATGCGATTATAGGCAGCTTAACCATTGTTGTGAGGATACTTTGGATCCTTACAAAAAGGATTCCATCCCCTGGAAGAGGTTCCTGTGGATTACACAGTACCAGTTGTGGGTTCATACACTAGTACCTTAGATTCATGGATTCTACCAGAGACTGGAATTTTTGGAATTCTTGGAAGAATTGGACGCCTTTTTCAGTAACCATATACCTTCTGTTTCTGTCATCTTTGACTGAACCTACTAAGCCAGCATCTACTAGTCTTTGGCATTTGTCTAAGACAGCATAGTGTGAGAGGTTGGCTTTTCTTGATATGGCAGAGACAATAACTCCTTCACGGCCACCGGACATGGTTACATCCAAAATGTCACCAATTATTCCCATCTCGGATCTGTATTGTTGTTTTGACATGCTATCTATACGGCGAGTTGGTTAATCAGGTACATTTTGAAACCTTGAAGCGAAACGCATAGCGGAACGCCTGTTTCACCTACTAGAAATTGTAAAAATGGCTATTTTTTATGGCGCGAGCAAATCGCAAAAGTCATGCGATCTGGCGATATAAAAAGGAGATTTATGGTTTTTAATATTCATTAATAACTTTTTATTCAATGTGATTCTCATAAGTCGTGATAGGTATGTTTGATAGATTCAGGAAAAAAAAGGAAGAATCTGAAGATGGTGGTTTTGAGATGGTTGAAGAAAGACCAAGCTTTAATCAGGATTATTCTGAGTCGTTTTCTTCAGATAGAGAAGAACCAACCAATGACGAAAGATTGACCAAGGCAAATAATGTTCCAGCCGAAACACAACCCCAAAAAAATTCGTCTGTTTCTATGACAAGTGAGATTGGAATAAGTGAATTGATGGATAAACGTGCCAAGCTAGATGAGGCCATTGATTATGTTGGATTAATGATTAAAAATCTCAAAGATAAACGTACAAGGTTGGAAAAAGATATTGAACAAGAATCTGTTGACATTAAAAATCTCAAAGAAAAGCTCATGAAGGTAAGCGAATACATTGAGGAGGAAAACCAAGGGATTCAAAATCTCAAAATGAAGAGATCAGCAGTTGAAAAAGAAGCAGATGAGGTAGGGAATTTTATAGGCAATCTACGAAACAAGTTATCAGGCATAGACAGAGTTATTGATGATGAAGGTGGCAGAATAAAGTCCTTCAAAGAATCAAGGCCAAAACAGGACTATTAGAAATTTTAACTAAAAAATTAAGAAATGTAAGGTATTAAGTGAATCTTGTAGAAGACGATATAGAAGATGATTGTATAGGCATTGATGGGAACTTCTCATTTACAGAGGCTTCTGCCACCGCTGCTGCTTCTTGCAATATCTTCTCGGATTCTGCATTTGTGGTTTCGTCTACACCAAATGACGCATCACTGCTCTGGAATGTCTCAGTCATCAGGCCGCTAAGCATTTCTGTCATTCTATTCAATTCCTGATCTGCTCCTGGCATGAACTTGATCAATGAAGATTTGAGGCTCTTCATCAGTCCAATTGTTGGCATGATGGTTACGACTGTATCACCAAGGTTGTGGAATGTTGTTAATCTTAGTTCGATTTGTTCAAGGGCAATTCGTGCATTTCCTAGGATTCTACTTACTTTACGAATTTCAGCCAGCTCATTTGATAAAACTTTGCTAGTTGACGTGTCATGTTGTTGAGTAGCAGTAACGACTCTCTGGAAAAGTTGTTCGTCTCGTTGTTTTAGTTTAGAAAGCATGTTATCTAACTTTCCAATTTGCAGTTGGAGTCTTTTGATGGCTGTTTCAACTCTAGGCTTTAGCGCACCTTTTGGTTTTAGGGCATCGTTAATTCGTTCTCCTAATCCTTGTGTTTGTGGTTTAGACCATTTGTTTTGAAAGTTAGTCACGTCACATGCTACAATATTTGATTCTTAATTCAGGATGTGAATTATACTTAACAGTGCACTAAATTTAGCTAACAAAAATTAGGGAGAGAAAAAATTTAGTTTAGACCTTTAGTAAAGTCGTTCTCTGTGGGTGAATCTTTCTAATATGATTCGGAATTCCCGACGGACTGTTTATCAGTTCACCACAAAGTGGGCACTTTTCCATTTTATGTTTGTGAGTTAGAGCATTCGTATTTAAATATTGCTTTAAAAGGATTTTTCGTTCTAAAAGATTAAAAAAATAAACAAAAAATCAAGTTTTGTTAAATCTTTTTATTTTGAATTAAAATGAAACTTTTCATATTTTATGACGCAGATAGTAAATACCAAAGAACGATGTCCACGCTGTGGAAGGGGTAAGCTTGTAACCGATACTGAATCGGGTGAATTGTTCTGCTCAAAATGCGGTTTTGTCGCAACTGAGAGAGTAGAAGAATCAGGTCCTGAATGGCGTTCCTTTACACAAGATGAACATGGAGACAGAGCAAGAGCAGGTGCTCCAACATCACTCACAATGCATGACATGGGGCTTGCAACAATAATTGATCCTGTAAACAAGGATGCTTCTGGAAAACCGCTAACTGCATCAATGAAAAGTACGATTGAGCGCCTAAGAACATGGGATAGCAGAAGCCAGGTCCATGAACCAGTAGACCGAAACTTTAGACAGGCATTTAGTGAGCTTAACAGGTTAAAGGACAAGCTGGCAATTTCTGACGCTGTAATAGAAAAGGCTGCATATATCTACAGAAAGGCACTCGATAAAGGCCTTGTAAGAGGAAGATCAATATCTGCATTAATGGCAGCTGCACTTTATGCCGCTTGTCGTGATACGGCCACTCCACGAAACCTAAAAGACATAGAAATTGCTGCAAACATCAAACGAAAAGATATCGCTAGATGTTATCGACTTCTTGTAAAAGAACTCGATCTAAAAATGCCAGTTACAGACTCGATTCAATGTGTAGCTAGGATTGCAAGTGTTATTGGAATTGCAGAGAAAACAAAACGTTATGCAATCAAAGTACTACAAGATGCACAAAAAAATGAAGTCTCGGCAGGAAAAGATCCTATGGGACTAGCTGCTGCTGCACTATACTTATCATGTGTTAAAAACGGGGAGGATAAAACTCAGAGAGACATCGCAGAGGCTGCAAATGTTACAGAGGTAACTATACGAAATAGATACAAGGGCTTGAA
>VHBM01000049.1 GCA_016871975.1 Nitrososphaerota archaeon
GTATAGTATTTGCCTGGAATGTTATGATCCGCAGAAAGAGGCAGTGTTACTTTTTGATCGTTATAGACAAGCTGTATCTTTAGTTTTTTTTCTAGTCCTGAAATTCCATTTTTAAATTCTTGATCTTCTGGTTTTAGATTTGGATCAAGTGGACTAACAAACAGTTCAATTCCATTTGTTTCCCCAGAAACTACTGGTTCATTCATCCATCCAATCTCTAGTCTATAGTCTCCAACAGAATCAACGGTGTGACCAAATACAAGATTTGTCAGTGATAATATCGACAGTGCTGAAATAATTAGTAAAAATTCTAGTCTCAATAGAGTGAGTTTCTTGCTATGCAATTTATTATGTTCTACTTGATCTGGATTATTCCGTTTGTGATCAAGTATTGTATTCCTGATACAAAGTCTTGATCAGAAATTGTGCCTTCTGACCACCATTTTGCGTTATTCTTTACCCAAATTGGTATCATGTTTGTTGCTGTTCCAGTTCCGGCTGTTGTTGGAGGAATCTTCATGATTCCTTGGTTAATCAGGTATTGAATTCCTAAAATAAAGTCAGAGTCTCCAATTGTTCCACCTGACCACCATTTTGCGTTATTCTTTACCCAAATTGGTATGGCAATTTCCTTTGGTTTAGTAGGTGTGCTTGGACCAACTTCAAAAATTCCACTTGCGATGCCAGCATATTTTTGATCATAGTATATTCCTTGCCCAAAAATCGCTAAATTGATTTTGTGAATATCTTGTAAGGGAATTGTAAGCTGTTGAACATCAATTCCTTCGCTTGCCATAATTCCTGGCATTTTTGGATCTGTTCCTACGTTGGCATATAGCTCCTTGCCGTTTTTGTCAGTTATTGTAAATCCATAGTGTATGTTTTTGAGAAGTTTTCCACTTTCATCAAAAAATGAAATCTCAAATGGGATTTTATCTCCTGCCCCATAGCTACTGTCCCATGATATGAGTGCAATTGCATCAGAATCAAATTTTATTTCAAATGAATTTTTTGATACTTGACTTTGTGGTACAAGCTTGAATGACATTATTTTACCAGTATGGTGTGACATACCTAGTTCGTTGTTGATTCTTTGCAATTCAGTTCCAGATACTAGAAAATGAATTACGTTCAAATCTTCAAATGAGTACGGATCAATTAGCAAAACTCTCTTGTCTACTTCGACATTATCTACTAAACCCTTGAACTGTTTTCCTTCAGCATAAGCAGTAAAACTTTTTGGAACATGGATCTCTTCATGAACTACTTGAACTGTTTTTACATAGTTTGGATCCCAATTAAATGGCATATCAAAGGAAATTGAGCTGTCCTTTGTATCAAATTTGAAATTTTCAACATCATCATAGTAAGTTTTCACACTTACTGGAATTTGTTGTGCTTGTGCAGTTTTGATGAAAAAGTCTTGTTCTTGTGCAATGCTTACAAATGTATCATAAGTTAGAACCTCAGCTACCTGCGTTTTAGGACTACTTGCTCCTTCTATGTGGACTTTGATGTTATACAGACCGCCTTTGTCAAAAATAGGACCTGTAATGACTGGAACTTCACTGCCTTGTGAAGTCAGACCACCGCTTATTGGGTCTGGAAATCCATAGTATGTAGAACATTTCCACAGCTCAACCTCGGTACAACCACTTTTTGGTCTTAGTTTTACGTTTAGCTCGCCATCTGCATCATAAAATAGGTTTCTAGCTAACAGCTCGCCACTGCGCCAAATCTCTACCCTATATGTGACACTTTTTAGATTTTGATCTGTTTTTGTGTCAAAAAATCGTATTGCCATGTTAGCATTGATAAGATCACCAACTGTGATATCTGGTGGGTTTAGAATTGTACTGACAGTAACATCCATTCCTGCAAAACTTATTGGTGCTGCCATATCCATGCCCAAGCCATGACCATACACATCATTTGCAATCAATGGAATAAAGTAAAGTCCTACTAGTGAAAACAGAATAATCAGTTTATACAATGATTGATTTTGTCGTAATTCCTTATTTAAATATACGATGAAATTATCAAACGCTACAAATTACAGTTAGTGATAATATGGTACAAATTTTATTATGTACTAAAAAAATCAAAACGTTGTTGCGATTTCAATATTTTTTGATTTTATTGCCTCTTGTTTTCTATCCTGCATTTGCTCAAAGTGAATTAATACCAAATATTCCTCAAGTATTACCAACAGATCAAGGAACACTCAATGTGGGTTTTACTACAATTCCAGCTGAATTATTTGCTGGCGATACTGCAAAATTGCAAATTGATTTTCTTAATACAAAAACTAACGAAATTCAACAACATATCGATTACAGAGTAACTGTTACAAGTGAAGGTCAAACAGTCTTTGGTCCCATACCTCTTACTCATACTGGAGAGGGTTCAGTAAAAATTCCTATTGAAGTAAATACAGCTGGTGATTATTTTGCATTAATTGAGATTGAAGGAATACTTTTTCAACCTATTCCACTAGAAACTGTATCATTCAAGTTTACAGTAGCTGAGGCACAGACAAGCAACGGACCACAAAATGGTGGTTGTCTAATTGCTACTGCTGCATTTGGCTCTGAGCTTGCACCACAGGTCCAGTTCTTGCGAGAAATAAGAGACAACACTGTACTATCAACTGCATCTGGTACATCATTTATGACTGCATTCAACTCATTCTACTATTCATTCTCACCAGCAGTAGCTGACCTTGAAAGACAAAATCCAATGTTTAAGGAAACTGTAAAGATTGCAATAACACCGTTACTATCATCATTATCAGTGCTACAGTATGTTGACATTGATACAGAATCTGAGATGTTAGGATATGGGATCGGAGTTATTTTATTAAATTTTGGAATGTATTTTGTTGTTCCTGCCTTACTAATAACAAAAATATCCCATGTTATCAAAAAATAACTGGCAATTTTTGAAAAACGATCAAAGGGTTTTAATGTGCCTACTTTAGAACCAACATCAATGAAGATTACAACAACTGGTACAATCTTCGTCTTTTTGGCTGTTATGGCTAGCGTAATTGCTGCTCCAACAGCTTTTGCAGATCATATGACTGCAGAAGTATCAAACCCACCTGGATCAGGTTCTACTGATGCATGTGCAGCAACAAATGAATGCTTCATTCCATATGAAGTAACTATCGATGTTGGTGGACAAGTAACATGGACAAACGATGATACTTTACCACATACAGTTACAAATGGAGATCTTAGTGTGGATCCAGATAATGTAGGAACTGTATTTGATAGCAGTCTCCTTATGGCTGGTAATACATTCTCACACAAGTTCGATGCTGCAGGTGAATATCCGTACTTTTGTATGGTTCATCCCTGGATGGTAGGAACAGTGATTGTGCAAGAAGCAATGGCTGAAGAGGAAGAACATATGGAAGAAGAAATGATGGAAAGCACTATGGTTGAAGGTATGTCATCTGATGGTACTGTAAAGGTAACAGTTTCTTCAGGTACTCCAACAGCAGGTGAAGTATTATCACTCCATGTAGAATTCATGGATGCTGCAACTGGTAGTGTGATAGAACACATAAACTATGAAATTACTGCAACACAAGGCGGTACTACAGTGCTTGAGGCAATGGGTGCACATGAACATATGGCAAGTGTTGAACATGCAACAGCTGCTCTAAGCTCTGGTGATCCTGTTGATGTCACGGTAACAATTCTTGGAATTGGATTTCCTGGTGATGAAGCAAACTGGACAGGACCAATGGGCGATGTAGTTATGTTCACAGTAGTTCCAGAATTTGGAACAATCGCAGTTATGATACTTGGTATTGCCATAGTAAGCATCATTGCTATGACAGCAAGATCAAAAATAATTCCAAGAATCTAAACTTCCAAATCTTATTTTCTTTTTATCATGGCAATTATCGCCAAGATTACGCCAGCTGTACCAAGTGCTAGGCCAAAAACGCCAAAGTTGTATGCAGACTCGACGTTATAGCTAGCTGAGCTTGTATCTATACTACCAATTTTTGATTTAATATCAGAAACATCTTGCTGAAGTGATGACATGGCATTTTTTAATGCGTTAACATCTTGCCCAGATGTGCCTGTACTTGGAGGAAAGTCAAGTACTGCGGTACTTTCAACGGCTTCAACCGGTACAGAAACATCTACTGTTACACCATTAATTTCTCCTTTCAAATCAATTTCAATTGTGCCAGTTCTTGTTGGAATTATATCGGAAAAATAGTGTCCAGGTCTTGGATCAGAGTTGATATCAAGTGTTTTTGTTATACCGCCAAACTTGGCAGTTGCTTGTAGGTTTTTGAAAGCGTTTATCACGCCAGACTTGACGCTTTCTGATTCAATTTCACTTATTTCAAACGTTATAGAATTTCTAAGACCTACTATAGGAGGCTCTATGCCCCAGCCAACTATTATCTCGTATTGCTCTACATTTACTGTCTTATGCCCAAATGCTATACCAAATGCTGAGCTAAAAAGTAAAAGTGCCATGGTTGTGAGTAGATAACGATTCACAGCTTGCAGCTATCATAACGTGTTATTATCTTTACGCAAATGGTACAAACATCAAATTTTTCAATTGTTTAAATTATCAAGTGTGATTTAAAAAATTATGAAGAAATTTTTGCTTGTTTTATTATTAATTTCAAGTGTTGGATTTCCTCTTGCTTATGCACATCCATTTACAGAATCAACGGATCCTGCCCAGTCATCTAATGTTTCTCCCGGTATTACACAAATAGTTGTTCACTACTCTGAAGCACTAGAGGTTGATTTTAGTGAGCTTAAAGTTTTTGATAACAGTGGCAACCAAATCGATAACAAAGACACAGCATATTTTGAAGGCGAAGACTCGCTTGTAGTTACAGTACCACCACTAGAAGAAGGCGTCTATACTGTTACAAGCAAAGTATTATCAAAAATTGATGGTCACCTAGTTGATTATGCCTTTGTTTTTGGTGTAGGAAATGTAAGAATAGATACCAGTCTAATTGAGCAACAAGGTAGCTCAGAGACATTATTTTTCCCAGAAGCTGGTGCCAGGTATCCAGGTCTTGTAGGGCAGACAATTGTACTTGGCGCTGTAATTTCGTCTTTGTTAATTTGGAATTTACAAAAAAGAAAACTTGAAAAATTAGAACAAATCGAACAAACCTTTCATCATAATTTTATGAAATTAATTGGATTTGGCATGATCATTGTGTTTGCATCAAACATTTTGATGCTTTTTGTTCAGACCCTACGCTTACAAGTATCTGCAGTAGAGGCTCTTCAGACTTCATTTGGCAGTACATGGATTATTAGAATGGTTCTAACGATTATTCTGCTTGGTTTATGGTTTACAATAGAGCGCAAACCAAGGCTCACAATAAAGGGACAGATTTCAATTTTGGTGGTTTCACTTGCATTGATTGCAACTACAACAATGATTGGTCATGGTGTTGCAAGTGAGCACGAGCCTGCTATAGTGCTTGATTATGTGCATAACTTGGTTGCATCGATCTGGATAGGTGGTATCATATTTTTTGGATTTGCTTTACTTCCCACGCTTTCAAAGCTTGATGAGACAAGAAAAGAAAAATTTTCGCTTTCTTTGATTCCACGATTTTCTATTTTGTTTGTAATTTCTGTTGGTGTGATAATAATAGTAGGACCACTTCTTTTATGGTTTTTAGAAAGCGATGTAGGCTTGCTTGCAGAGTCAACCTATGGTATGCTGATTATTGCAAAAATTGCAATTGCTGCCTTTATGATAGGAATCGGCGGCTATAACCAGTTTAAAATTCAAAAAAGTGGCGAAAAAAATCTAAAATCAGATTCAATTTCTGTGCACAAAAGGCTAGGCAAATCATTAAAAATTGAGTCTACACTTGGAATAGCACTTCTTGGCGTTGTCGCACTTTTGGTAAATGGCTCTCTTCCAGCTGGTGAGATTAATCCAGTGCAAGCTCAACAAGCAACATATGGTTTTTCAACTAGTCAGTTTTCAGACCAAGCTAGATTTGATGTTTCTATAACACCATTTTCAAGTGGGACAAATACAATTTCTGTTGCAGTTTCTGATTTTAATGGAAATCCTCTAAGTGATATTAGTGAATTAAAGATCAAAGTATCAAATCCACAACGAAACATTGCACCAATTGATGTTATAGTAAATGAGATCAAAGACGAAAGTGGTTCTACTATACGGTATGAGGGAGATTTGACGTTTGGATTTTTTGGCAGCTGGCAAATCGAAATTGAAGTGTTGCGCACACAAAATGCAAACGAGGTAACAACTTTGGATATACTGGTCAAGCCAAGACTGGAGCAACTAAAAACCGAAATAATAGAGTACGAGTTTCCTGAAGCTGCAAAGCCGCTTTATCCTTTCTTTGATGGGAAAAATTCTATCTGGATTAGCGACCCATCAAAGCCAAGAATATGGAAATTTAGTTTAGAGAATCAAGAGTTTGAATCCTTTGAATTTGATGGACAGGTCTCTGTAATGCTTGCTATGGATAGTCAAGGAAAGATTTGGTTTACAGACCCGCCAAGCAAAAAAGTTGGCTATATTGATCCTAGTACAGAGAAAATTGAGCTAGTCCAGCTTAATACAGATGGTGTTATAGTAGGATTAGAATCAGACCTTGAAGACAACATCTGGATTGCCGTTTTTGACAAAAATGTATTGATAAAGTATGATCAAGATGCTAAAACGTTTGAAGAATATCCAATTCCAACCGAAGCTGGCGGACCTTTCGCACTCTTACTAGATGCTGAGAGCAACTTGTGGTTTACAGAATCTCAGTCTGGGAAGATTGGTGTTTTAGATACACAAACTACACAGATTAGAGAGTTTGTGCCAAAAACTCCGCTAAAATCACCTGAAGCATTGTTCTTTGATACAGATGGAAACTTGTGGATAGCTGAGCATGCAGGACTAAGTGTTGTAAGATTTGATACTGCACTTGAAACTTTTGAAAAAGTATCTGTGCCAGATTCTAATTCGTTGCCGTTTGGCATGACACAAGATAGGTATGGAAACATTTGGTTTGCCCAGCATACTGTAGATAGATTGGGAGTTTATGATCCGCAAAATGATAATTTGATTGAAGTAGAGCTACCAACCGCACAGTCGTTTACACAGTTTATGACTTCTGATGATAAGAATAATGTTTGGTTTGTTGAACAACAAGGAAACAAAATTGGTCTT
>VHBM01000050.1 GCA_016871975.1 Nitrososphaerota archaeon
CAATGTAAGCTATAATCATTGGTTGCTTGAGCTTAAATGAAATTAGTGCCATAATTGACGCAATTATCATAATTACTGCAAAATCCTGAATTACTAGCTCAGAAGGTGTTGGAGTGGAAAAAATCTTTTTTGATATTGGTTCTAAAATAGTTTCAAGCTCAGATGCCACTCATCTGGATTGAACCTTATCATAGATAAATTGTATGAAATGGGTTACGAAATTTTGGTAACCTATTCTGTTTCTGGGAAAGCCTTGAATCAAGTTTTAGTAGAATTTTGAAAACCAATAGAATGTAAATTCTGTAATTACTGATCTTTTTTGAATTGCGATTTTTAGTATGAATTCTACACAATAATTAAATAATTATCTACGAATCGTTGCGTGTGAAAATTGGCAAAATTTACTTAGTTTTTTTCCAAATTATGATTTTACAAGTTTTATCAGTTCCTGTTTTTGCTGAAGACGTAGAAGAGTCTTTTGACACAATGTTATTTGCGACAGATAAAGCAGTTTATTATGATAATGATCTTATTACCATTTACGGTGTTATTTTTGAAAAACATGAACCTACTGTACTGATTGGCATATACGACCCATTTGGAAACCCAGCTGGATTTTATTTTGGAGATGTTGATGATGATGGATACTTTTCAGTTGATTTTCCTGTAAAAGCAGGTGTAAATTTCAAAACTGAAGGCACATACTCTGCTGTTGCATTCTATGCTAATACAAAGCAGACAGCATTTTTTGATTTTGTTGAATATCAGGAAGAACCTGAAAATACATCATCAGAAGAAACAGATGATACAGTAGAAACTAATGAAAATAAAGTAGATGAAAAAGATGAAGATGTTACTGTCATAGTTAAAAACAAGAAAGTAACAGAAAGCACTGCAAATATTGAACCTAGCAAAAACGAGCATGATAATAATCAGATCTTAAAACCAGTCAATGAAAAACAATCACAACCAAAACTAGTAGAAAACAATATTGAATTGACTCCTGAAGAAGTCGAGCTTGGAATGATACTAAACGAAATTAACCTAAGTTGCGATAGTAGCGAGTTTGAGTATGAAATGTTTTATTATGATAGTATGGGTCCTGCATTGACACGATTATGCAAGTTTGAAGAGGCCGTTAACTATTACGATGAAGAGCTTGGTAAAGAATCAACAAATATTGAAATTTTAACAAACAAGGGTGCAGCTTTGAGCAAACTAGTACTTTATAATGATGCCATAAAACAGTATGATAGAGTCCTCAAGCTAAACCCAGCATTCATACCTGCCTTAAACAACAAAGCTAACATCTATGCAACTAGTGGTAATTATGATGATGCAATAGTGTTGTATAATCAAGTATTGCAAATTGATCCTACAAATATTTCTGCCAATAAAAATTTGGAAAAGATTAATGAAAAAAATTCTTTGTATGATAAAAAAACAACTACAACTGTATTAGTCGAAGAAATAAAAAATAAAAAAATAACTGAAGAGAAATTCGAATCGGATACAATCAACAATTATCAAGATGCAAATAACAAAAAATCGGACGAGTTTTTAGATCAGATCAATAGTATGTTTTCATATATTACTAAGGTTTTTTCCAGTATGTTTTAGATATCTAGTAGCCTCTGCTGTTTCTATCAGGTTTGTCAGTATTTGGATTTCTAAAACCATGTTTTTCCATCATATGATTTAGAAATCGAATATCGTCTGTGAATTGCTCACCACATACAGAACAGCTTGACATGTTGATTCTATGTTAATTCAATCTATATTAATTTCAAGAAAATGCCAGCACTGTTGCTTCCCAAGAGCTCTCGCACCTTAGTAACACAACAGCGACATTAGGTTTGACTTCCAGGTTCGGAATGGGTCTGGGTCGCACCCTAACGCTATGGCCGGCTTGAGCTAATGTTTTGCAAAGTTCTCTATTAATGTAACTAAAAGATGGATGTTTCCTTAATGACCTATAAATTATACAAAAGGCCCAGAACGCTATGACGCATCGTGTTGCAGTACTTGATAAGGAATTATGTCAGCCAAAAAAGTGTGGCCTGGAGTGTATCAAGTATTGCCCAGTAAACAAATCTGGTGCTGACTGCATCATACTAAATGAAGAGATCAAAAAGGCCCAGATTGATGAAAACATTTGCAACGGCTGCGGTATTTGCGTAAAGGTCTGTCCATTTGACGCAATAACAATTGTAAATTTGGCAACAGAGCTTGCAACAGACAAGGTCCACCAGTATGGAATAAACTCATTTAGACTCTACAAGTTACCTGTTCCAAAAAAAGGCGAGGTTGTTGGCCTGCTTGGCAGAAATGGGATGGGGAAAAGTACAGTTGTAAACATTTTGGCAGGAAATCTAAAACCAAACTTGGGAAACTATACAGAACCGCCTGACTGGGATGCCATTCTGAAATATTATAGCGGAACTGAGCTCAAGTCTCATTTTGAAAAAATTAAAGAAAAACGGATCAGAGCCTCGATAAAACCACAGCAGGTATACAACGTAGCTGAGGCCTTTGATGGTACAGGAAAGGAGCTTTTAGAAAAGTTTGATGAACGCGGAGTTTCAATGGATTTGGTAAAGGAGCTAGGACTTGAAAACTCTATTGATCATAAATTAAAGGAGTTGAGTGGTGGTGAGCTGCAAAGGATTGCAGTAGCTGTCGCAGCCTCAAAGGATGTAGATTTTTACTTTTTTGACGAGCCATCATCGTATAATGATGTATATCAGAGAGCAGGTGTTGCAAGGGTAATTCATAGTCTTGCAAAGATTGGAAAAAGTGTGATGGTAGTAGAGCATGACCTTACATTGCTTGATTATCTAAGTGACTATATCCAAGTGTTGTATGGAGTTCCTGCTGCATACGGCATTGTTGCAGGTGTTCTTTCAACAAAGGTTGGAATAAACGTATTTTTGGATGGGTATCTTCCTGGTGAGAATGTAAGGTTTCGTGATAAAAAATTCACATTTGATGCATCAACATCCGTTGATGATTTTACCCAAGGCGATGTGATAATCTCATATCCATTGCTTGAAAAAAAGTATCCAAAATTTTCTGTTTCAATTGAGCCAGGCCAGGTAAGAAAAGGCGAGGTACTTGGGATTATGGGCGCAAATGCCTTGGGAAAAACAACAATGATGAAGATGGTTGCAGGTGTTGAAAAACCAAATTCTGGTGAAATAGACAAAAAAGTAAAGATTGCATACAAACCACAATATCTGACAAATGATATTGACATTGAAGTTGTTGCCTTACTTGATAAGGCAAACGGTGGTCCAATCATGGGATCAATTGAAGAAGAGCAGATAATTGATCCTCTACAAATCAAAAAACTATACAACAAATCTGTGAAAAATCTCTCAGGTGGTGAGCTGCAAAAGGTTGCAGTAGCGTCATGTCTTTTGCAAAAAGTTGACCTTTATGCACTTGATGAACCATCTGCATTTTTGGATGTCGAAGATAGAATTGCAATTGCAAAGTTTATCCAAAAATTTGTCCGCTCATATGCAAAATCTGCCATAATAATAGACCATGACTTGCAGTTAATGGATTTGATTTCAGACAAGATGGTAATTTTTGAGGGAGTTTCAGGTGTGAAAGGTGTTGCGACTAGTCCTCTATCAAAGGTTGATGCAATGAACAAGTTCCTAAAGTCACTTGACATTACCTTTAGACGTGATGAAAAAAGCCTCAGACCACGTGTCAACAAGGGCGAAAGTAGGTTAGATAAACAACAAAAAGAGTCTGGCCATTTCTATTACAAGAATTGACACGAATGCTAAAACGTGCACTTGAAAGTGTGCTATCCGAAAAAGAAAGTGAAGAGATTTTTTCTGCATTTGATCAGATTGGCGATATCATAATAGTGAGAATTCCAGACTCGCTACTTGGCAAAAAAGAGATTATTGGTAAAACATTGCTTGAGCAAATAAAAAACGCAAACACCGTCTTTTACCAGTCTTCACCTGTTGAAGGCGATTTTAGGATAAGGGATCTGGAGATTCTTGCAGGAGAGAACAAGACACAAACCGAATACAAAGAGTTTGGCTGCAGGTTTCTAGTAGATGTAGAAAAGGTGTTTTTTTCCCCAAGACTTTCAACTGAGCGAAACAGGATTGCAGATTTGGTAAAAGATGGCGAGACTGTAATCAACATGTTTGGAGGTATTGGAATGTTTTCAATTATGGCTGCAAAAAAGAAAAAATGTACAGTTTACAACATTGACATTAACCCAGATGCTGCTAGATTATGTGAAAAAAATATTTCACTAAACAAGCTTGCAGGAAATGTAATTTCACTACATGGCGATGCTTCACAAATAATTAAAGAAAAGATAGAAGGAAAAGGCGACAGAGTTCTGATGCTTCTTCCTGAAAGATCAGACGAGTTTTTAGACTCTGCAATAGCTGCTGCCAAAAAAAATGCAATAATTCACTATTATTCACATATTCATGCAGACAAAAAAACTCTGGCTCCCAAGTTATTGGAAAAGCACTTCCTAGAGATTGCGCCAGTAAAATCTGAAATATTATACTCTAGGATGGTAAGAGCGGTTGGCCCCAGATACTACCAAACTGTGGTTGATGCAAAAATATCAAAATAATATTATTTTTTTTCCTCGTCATCACTTATGATAGATGACGAGCTTGATTTTGTAGTTGCCATGGTATATCCAATCCATGAAATCACACCCAATATTCCACCTGCTATCATCAAAACAGACAGATGTAGTACAATTGGACTCCATTCAGAAAGCATTAGCAAGTACGCATATACAAAAAAGGTAACAATGCACAAAACAAAGATCGTAATTCCAAGTGCCTTGCGTCTTTGCATTGCGCTACAAGCCTGTCGGCAGTTATTTATTTGAATCTAGTAAGTAAACTCGATTGTCATAAGATAGGCATCTTCGCCATCACGATAGTATGATTTTAGTCTCTGCTTTATGATAAATCCCATTTTTTCATACAATCGTACTGCCTCATTGTTGCTGCATCGTACCTCAAGGTATAGCTCATCACATTTTTTTATTTGGACTCCCTTGAGTGCCTCTTCAACTAGAGTACGACCAATTCCCTTTCTTCTATATTCATCCAGTACTGCAACTGATACTACGTGGCCTTTTTTTACAAATCCAAGTTTTTTAAAATTTGAAAATCCATATTCGGTTTTGCACATTATATATCCAATTGCCCGTCCGCCGATTTCTGCTACAAGAAATGCCTCTGGGAGCTCAGCAAGCAGGCTCTCATAGAAATAATCCGAATAGTGTTCAGGAAGTGTCTTCATGTTTATCTCCATGACAGAGATTAGATCGCTTGCCTCACATCTTCGAACTACACAGTCACCAATCTGTCGCAGTATTACTTGCAATAATGATACTTTCAATTATCAAATATTTAATTATAGACTGCAAAAACAATTAATGGACTAGTTTTAGTTTAAAAATGTGAGTGAGCCAACACAAGAAGAAGTAATTTCAACTGTCTCATCTATTTTTAAAGTAAATAACATTTCAAGTTCCCCTGAGACTCTAAGTTTTCAAATAGATGATGATGATTTTAAGTCAAAGTTTGTCTATCTTGCCCAGCGCTTAGAGCAAAGGGACCTCATTTGTAGAATGAAAAAGGATTCTTATGGAACCTATATTCTTGTCAACAGGTTCCCGCCCCAGAAGAAAGGATGGCTCTCAAAGTCATGGACCCCAAGAGTGTTGTTTGGAATAGTTGTGGTATTAGTAATGGTTGATGGATACTTTAGAACCGAGGGAGCAAACTCGATTGTACACATTGGCGATCCATTTGATATGGCAGTCTTGTACGCATTTTCGCTTCTTGGCATTTTAGGAATACACGAGACAGGACATCTGGTTGCTGCCAAGATACACAAGATCAAGACAACTTGGCCCTACTTTATTCCAGGAATTCCAGTTCTTGGCATTCCAACGTTTGGTGCATTTATCCAGTCAAGGGGATTGACAATAAATCGCGATATTTTGTTTGATGTGGCAATTGCAGGACCAATAGCAGGGCTTGTTGTTGCAATAGTTGTTTCAATATTTGGTGCATATACATCACCAGTAATTGACAATCAAACAGCAGATGAGTTGTTTGAAAGATCAGAGCTTGTCAAAATGGAGGACAACATATTGTTAACTCTAGCACTGATTATGTTTGGAAAGAGCGGAGCAGATACTGAGGTTATCATGTCTCCTATTTTGTTTGCAGCATGGCTTGGATTTTTAATTACATTTTTGAATTTACTTCCAGCGTGGCAGCTTGATGGAGGCCATATCGCACGTGTTATGTTTGGAGAAAAATGGCATAGAATTGCAACGTATGCAAGTATGGGCGTTCTTGTTTTGCTTGGGTACTGGGTAATGGCAATGCTGATTCTGATGCTTAGCTCACGCAGTCCTGGTGCAACACCGCTTGATGATATCTCACCATTATCAAAGAATAGAAAAAGACTGTATGTTGTTGTGATTGCTTTGGCAGTTTTGTGTGCGCCGTTACCTACATCGATTCTATTTTAACAACAGTCGTGCACCATCTGATACAACAACAACTTTTTGCCTAGCGCCCTGCACCTTTAATATGTGATTCATTGCTTGTGCAACTCCACTAAAGGATAGAATGTTTAATTTTTTCAAGTAAAATTCAGGGAGTATAGAAACTAGTCCCACTTGAAACTTTTTTTGGAGCTCATTCAAAAACAACAGAGTTTCCATCCCGCTGATGTATTTTGCTGGTTTTTTTAGTCTGTCAAGGCTCATTTGTCCTTCAATGTAATATTGAATTGCACTAGAGCCAATTCCACTAGTGCATTCTGC
>VHBM01000051.1 GCA_016871975.1 Nitrososphaerota archaeon
AAATTCCATACTCTTTTGCAGTCTCAAATAACGGTTTTTTTAGACCAAGGCCAAGATGGGCAGCCTTTTCGATTTCCTGAATGTCGCTTGCCTTGTTTGTTACAAGCCACGCAGCATTGTTTAGTATGTTTGCAACAATCTGTATTGGATTACATTTTTTTGCCAAATCTTCTGATAGGGGAATTCTTTCGTATCTATTATCTGAATATTTGTAAAAACCTTCACCCGATTTTTGTCCTAGCTTTTTCTCATTGTAAAGCTGTTCAATTTTTGGATGTGGATTGATTACTTTTTTGTCTCTTTGATGCATCTCAATTGTTGCTTTATGTATAACATCCATTCCAGTAAAGTCTGCAAGCTCAAAAATGCCCATTGGAAATCCAAGCTTGAACTTTACTGCAGAATCAATCTCTGTTAGCTGATTTTTTTGTCTATCCATAACATAACATGCTTCATGGACAAGTGGAATAAACAAACGATTTACAATAAAGCCTGGAACATCTTTTTTGCATAAAACTGGCTCTTTTTTTACCGACCTTACAAACTCTACTGTCTTTTCAACAATCTCATGAGATGTTTGTTTTCCAGGTATTACCTCAACTAGTTTCATTAGCTGTGGCGGATTAAAAAAATGAATTCCTATGAACCTATTTGGTCGACTAGTTGTATCTGCAATCTCTGTAATTGGAAGTGTGCTAGTATTTGATGCAAATATTACGTCTTTTCCTGCCACCTTGTCTAGCTCGTCATAGACTTTTCTTTTCAGATCCATTATCTCAGGAACTGCTTCTATAACAAGCTGGCAATCTTTTACAGCATCTTTTAGATCAATAACTGGTTTAATTCTAGAAAAGATTTGGTCTGCTTGAGGCTGTGAAATTTTTTCTTTTGAAACTAGTTTGTCTAGGCTCCACTTTATTTTCTCCATTGCTTTATCCAAAAACTTTTGCTCAATGTCTCGTAAGACAACATTGTATCCAGACATTGCAGATACTTGGGCTATTCCATGTCCCATAATGCCTGAGCCAAGAACTGTTATGTTTTTTATTTCCAACAAGATCCGAGACTGCAATATCCTTTATAATGTATTAGAATTTGAGGCCTAAAATAATTACAAGTAAAAAAATTAAAGGTTAATAGATTCTAGATTGTATTTCAAGCATGTTTTCAAAAAAGGAAGTTGAATCTTGACAAAGGATCAAAAAATCGAACCACAGCATAAAACCCTTCTAATCATCGCAAGTGTAAGTGTAAAGTCATTTCTTATGGCAATTGTTTCAAGTCATGTATTTTGTGGAAGTATAGAACCGCGTAATATTTTCTTTAACTGTATTGATAATGTGGCGTATGTTGGGGGCAGCATTGCGGCTGTGGCAGTAATGGGCGCATTTTTTGGCTATTATGTAATTAGAATAAAGACATTTGATTCAATTTTTGCACGAATGTTAAAAGCTGATTTTATTATTACAGCAATGTATTTTGGTGCGGCATTTTCTGCCCCTGATTTTTTAGCAATGAAAGTGATGATATGGCTTTATGGAATCTGGATACTAGGTATGCTTTTAGCTCCCTTTGACAAGGACATGATTCTTGTAAAAAAAATAACCCAGTATGGTTCTCTTGTAGCGCTTGGCGCACTTTTGACGGTTCACTTTATTCCAACATTAGAACCATTTGGTGATGCATATACTATTGGTTTGATGGTAAGCAGTATTCTTAGTATGTTTGGAGCTGGTAGAAGCGGATAATCACATTCGCAGGTTTTATAATATATTTTAAAATGTCATAAAGTAAGTTGGGACTATTCAAAAAAGAAAAAAATGAAACAAAATGCAAAGAATGCGGCCTTGAGCTACATGATTCAGAGCGACTAAAGCGTCACATGAATAAAGCTCACAGCAGACCATCACAAAAAAAGCCAGAAGAAGGTGTATCAGAAGGAGGTATGTGGTAGTTGACTGAATGGTCAGACTCTAAAAAACACGGTCTTATTTTTGGTGGCGCACTAGCTGGCGCAGGACTGATTCTATCAACTCTAGTTTTTCCATTTTGGAATCTTATTAGATCAGATGTGTACGAAGACATTGAAATTCTTTCAAGCGCAGATGGACTATGCTATGCAAATACTTCTGATCACATACCAAAAAAGATTCAGAATTGTTATCTTGAGGCTGGAACAAAAGTCAAGATAAAGTTTGGAGAGGGTCTTGCTTGGGCAACAATTGTAGAGCCGTGATAATTTATTATCTATAATTTACATTAAATCACATGGATTGTATTTTTTGTAAGATAGCTGATGGAAAAATTCCGGCAAGAATTATTTTAGAATCTAACAAATCTCTGGCCTTTTTAGATGCATTTCCATTGGCAAGCGGGCATTCACTAGTGATTCCAAAGAAACATTACGAAAAAATTCAACAAATGCCTGCTGATGAAAACTATGATCTGTTCAATCTAGTACAACAAGTCACAGAAAAAATTGATGCACTCACAAATGCAGAACTAATTGCGGTTCATAATGGGAAGGAAAGCGGACAAGAGATCCCACACGTACATGTTCATATAATTCCGCGAAGTGCAGGAGATGGTGCTGGGGCTGTTCATAGCATGTTTAGAAACAGACCAAAGCTATCTGATAAAGAGTTTGATCAAATACTAGACAAAATAAAAGACTAGTCTACCACGGATAAATCCGTCGCTGCGTTTTCTTTTCATCAACATTGATTGCTTTTGTAGGACAGGTCTGAGCGGCATCCATAATTTTTTCAAGACTTGCACCTTTTTCATTATGCACATGTGATTTTGGGTTCATCTTTATTTTCTTGTCTACTGCAAAAACGCTTGGCGCAATAGTTTCACAGCTGCAGCAACCAATACATAATGTTGGGTCTACATTTACAGAAACATCAGGCTCTTGCTCTTGTTGTTTTTTAGATTCAAATTTTGTTTCTTCCTTGTATTCTCCTTTCATCCATGCATCATATTTTTCCCAAAACTCTTTTTCATATTTTTTCCAAAAGTCTTGGTTTGACTCAAAGTCTTTGGTGTATTTGCTCCAGTCTTCCTCAGGCGGTTTTCCAAAATTTGCACCCCATGATGCCTTGCCAGAAAACGTTTGCTTGTCTTTTGTCTTGGTGTTTGTGTATTCATGGCTTTTTGAGTCTCGCGTTTTTGAATTAATGTGCTTGTGATTATTTTTTAGATGGTGATATGCTGAAGTTACAAGCTTGAACTTTATGCCGTCTCTTTCAATGTCGTTCTTATCAGGATGAAGTTGTAGCGCAAGTTTTCTGTATGCATACTTTATTTCCTCAAAGGAGGCATCATCGCCAACATTTAGGGTCTTGTATGCAAGGGTTGTATTCAATTAAGATAAAATGGAGATCCTATGTTAAAAACAATTTCATACCATTAATCATTCTAACATCGTTTCGTCTTCTTGTTTCCACGCAGGATCAACTATGCACAAAAACTTTAGATCAGCAGTACCAGTATTTTCGATAAACTGAACCGAAAAGGGAGGAATGTAGACTGCATCATCCTTTGAGACTGTTTGGGACTCTTTATCAATGTGAATCAAACCAATTCCTTCAACAATATAGTACACCTCAGATGTTTTCAACTTGTGACGCTTTGATCTTTTACTCGGTTTTATTGTAGAGTGTGAAATACTGTATCTTATTCCACTGAGTGTATTGTGTGGATGAAATATTTGAGAAATTATAGTTCCTTCACTTCCGTCTATTTTGTTCAAGTTTTGTAATTTTTTTATGATCATTTACTATCGTATTATCTTAGTTACATTTGATTCAAAATCTGATTCAAACCAAGTTGTTTTTGGTTCTTTGTTTTTTGTCGGATAGGAATTTAGTGCAATATGAGAAAATGTAGCTTTGCCAATCGCACCATGTGTATGTAAAATTTTTGCAGGAATGTATGTCAAATCATTTGGTTTTAACCTTCTAGTTTGAATCTTTTTTATTAAAAATTTGGTCTTTCCTTTTCCAATTTTTTTATACAGAGAAAGATTTCCATAACCCTTTGTCACAATTAGCATCTGTCCTCCTTCATGGTAATGCAGTTTTGTTTTTGAGCCAAAAAAAGTAACATGGTATACTTTTTGCTCTTTTGATTTTATTACACTAGATATTTCCTTTATTTTTACAGCACCTGTAAAGTATTGAGGATTGATTTTGAGATTTTTTCTCTTAGAATAGAGATTTTCAACACTTGCAAATTTAGAATTGTGCAATTTTGTACTAAATCGTATCTGGACTATTAATTCTTCGTATCAGATTAGTTTTCTAGCCAAGCGATTTGAATTTTTTTATTGCTTCTTTTGCCAAATCTTCAATCTCTTTGTTTGTAATCTTTGTAGGATCTTTTGATGCAAGTGCATCATTATAATCGTCTTCTGTATTACTTTTTATTTTCTCAGATTTTTCTTTAGGCATTATATCATTTTAATAAACAAAAATAAAAGAATTCTAAGCGTAGACCTTAATTCCAAGTCTTTGCGTCTTTGCATAAACAATCATTGTACCAATTATTGCAATTGTAAATATTGCCAAAGAAACTAGGCCAAACTCTGGTATGACAGCTGTTCCCATTATAACAACTTCTTCAGTATCTGCCTCTAGCGGTATTTTCAGTGTGGTGATATCGCTTTTTGTCTCTGATTGAAAATTTGTTATTTGTTCATCATCTAACCATACAGAATTTGGATTTTCTATCAAGCCATTAGGTAATGTTACTGTAAACACATCGTCTTCAAACTCTCCTTCTAAAACAAACGTAACAGTTTTTCTTGTAGTATCTACACTCGCACTTTGAAGCTTCTTGTTTAGCATATACTGAACATCATATCCATTACCTTTCTCATCAACTTCAGCTCCTACATTATGGATTATTTTGATCTCAGGTGTCAATGATGATACTACATTGACCTTGCCAATCATCCATGGATGCACAATGCAAAAGTAATCAAATGTTCCAGTTTCAGTGAATTGATATTTGAAGAACTTGCCTGGTCCAATCAAACCACTATCAAATATGGTTCCAACATCATTTGGATCTACTTTGAGATTTCCACTAGTGATTGTATGTGCTGCAGTATCACCATTTCCCCACTCTACAAAATCTGATTGCTGGATTGTTATCTCTGCTGGATCCCAAAAGAATGGGGCATTTTCATCTGCCGCACCGGTTGGAATTTTTACAGTCCAAGTTTTTAATGCATATGCACTATCAGTAACTTGCAGCACAAGAATTATCGCAACTATTGAAGCTAAAAGTATTTTCAATATTCCATTAACCACTCATGAATTAACGAGGTTTCCTATCTTGTGTTCTGTAAAAATCGCTCTGATGCAGAAACTAGTGCCTTTACATCGGCTTGTGAATGTGCATCTGAAAATGCACCAAGCTTGCCTGGTAAAAAGAAAATTTCATCATTTGCAATCATATCAAAATGATACTTGTGAAGCAGCCTGACATCACACATTGCAGCATCTGTAGCATTTTGTATTGTGGCGATATCATTTTTTAGAAAATGAGTAAGAAAAAGAGATCCAATTCCAGTTGTTATGGTCTTTCCGGAAAATACTTTATCAATTTCTTTTCTTGTCTTTGTGCCAAACCCATTAATTTTTTCATACAGGGATTTTTTCTTTTTTAGAATTTCAAGCGTTGTGCTGCCAGCTGTCATAGAGACAGGATTTGCAGAAAATGTTCCACCGCCAATATAAGCTCGGTTTTCTTTTGTTTTTATATGAGAATTTGCATATTCCATTGATTCTTTTTTGCCACATATAACACCGATTGGAAATCCACCTCCAACTATTTTGCCTAGTGTAACAATGTCAGGATCAAGATTCATGGTTTGATAAAGACATCCATACCTGAATCGAAATCCAGTTACAATCTCATCTAAAATAAAAAGTGAATTATTTTTGTGCACATATTGCTGTATTCCATAAAGATATTCCTTTGTTGCAGGGATTGCACCGCCTCCACCAAGTACTGGCTCGATAATTACTCCTGCAAGATCTTTTTTTACAGAATCTAAGACCGCAAATGATTTTTCTAAATTATTCAATGGCAGTGAAACAATTTTTTTGTTAGTTACAAGTCCGCTACCTTCTGCGGTATTATATGGCCAGTTTACTGATTTTAGCAAATCTGATGTATAGCCGTGCCATCCGCCATCAATTTTTGCAATAATATTTTTTCCTGTGATGGTTCTTGCAAGTCTTACTGCATACATTGTTGCCTCAGTCCCTGATGTCACATAACGAATCTTTTCTGCTACTGGAACTGCACTCTGAATTTTTTCTGATAGCTCAGATGTTACTTTGTTTACAGTACCATACATCCATCCATCATTGAGTTGTTTTTGTACTCTCTCTTTTACTTCAACTGGTGCATGACCAAGGATGAGTGACCAGTGACCCATCCAATAATCAACATACTTGTTTGAATCAACATCGACTAGAAATTTTTCTTTTGCAGATTTTGTTACAAATGGATATGGCTCAAAAAATCTAATGTTGTGTGAAACACCATTTACATGAAGTCTTTTTGATTTTTCAAAAATCTTGCAAGACTCTGGTGTTTTTTTTGCATAGTTTTTTTTGCTATCCAACCACGACGATCAGTACCATGAAAATATATTTGTGATCGGAAAAATCAAGAAAAACCCTGCAAATTTTAGGCATGGTTTATATGTATTTGTGCAAGTAAAATTTTTTGCATACGTGACAAAAGTGCGGCGCTTG
>VHBM01000052.1 GCA_016871975.1 Nitrososphaerota archaeon
TGTGAAGTATTACATAGCCAATGTTATAGTGATTCAAAATGGATATTCCTACCTCTCCAAGATCTTGTTTAATTATATCATCAGTAAATGCAGGATAAAAAAACTGTAGCAAAAAGTAACTTTGAAGAAATCTTTCTGACTTTATAGATTCTCTAGTAGCCCAGCCACCAAAAATTGGTTTTTCATGAACAGTTTGAAAATATTGGTATAGTGTATCAGATTGCAAATCAAGATATCCTTGTCCACCGGTTGGTGCTTCTAGTATAGCAAATTTGCCTGGATCTTTTTTTATTATATCATAGATTTGTGGTATTTCTTGTGCAGTTGTTGGATATGGTATTACAGAAAATTCTAGTAAAATAAAAAACATGATGACCACACTTAAAGCAATTGCCTTTTTTGATGATTTGATGCGTTGTTTTGTTATTCCATCTACAGCATGTGCAGAAAGTACTGCCAGCGAAAGAGTAACCATAACTACAAACCGAGCAGGCACTCTGTTAAAATCCCATCCAGGTATTGAATCATAAAGTACTTTTCCTGGTAAAACATACCCTGTCAGCTCATTAAGAGACCTTAGTTCTGGGCCTAATGTTAGGATTGCAAATACTAACAGTGCGATTATCCAAAAAACAAAATGTTTGTTCCTAAACCAGACTATAGCTATACCTGCTAACACAAGTGGAGTAATTCCTAGAAAAATTACTTGCTCCATCTGGACTTGCATATATGAGGTTCCAAAAATTGCATAAATGGAGTCAGCAAATGCGTATCCGGTTACATGTTGAATTGACTGCAAAGAAGAAGGAATTAAAAAAATATTTTCTATACTTGCTGAATAAATATTGATTTCAGATATAGGTCTCTTATAAGGCTCTTCGTCTAGTGCAGATGAAATAGTTAAAAGCAGTGGGCTAGATAAAATAAAAAAAACAGAACCTGCAATCAGAAAATGAATAAAAAGTGTTTTGTTAGATATGTTCTTTTTACGAATAAAATAAACTATGGAGAATAAAATTACAAACACTACCATAACAAAAGCATATGTTAATTGTGTAAAAACTGCTAAAAACAAAAATGCACCAGCAAGTAGAGGATTAATTTTTGATTTAGATTCAAGCATTTTAAATAAAAATAGTGCAGATAATGGCATCCATACTAGGAATGCCAAATCTACATGTGATACTGCCTGTGTTGTATGATACGTACTAAAGGTAAAGATAGCACCCCCTGCAAGAGATGCAATAAAGTTTTTGTTAAAATAATGTGCTAGTAGAAATGAACCATAGCCAGCAAAAACAAATCCTCCAAACCATAGTACATTCCAAATTTGTACATAATCAAGAAATTGGAAAATATATGCAACTAACATTGTGAATAGACTTTCTTTACCTACGTTGACACCATAAGGATAGAATATGTAATCAGTTTGTAACCAGTTCAAGTTATTTTCAAATGCGTACTTTGTCCACCACCACTTCCATACATTATTCCAAATATCAGGACCAGTTCCTGCAAACTCACTTCCAAAATTTGCAATTACCGGAAATGTAAGAATGCTTGTTAATATGAAAAAGATCAAAATGACGCTAAGATGAATAAAAAGAGGTTTTCTATCAATTGACTTTAAACTCACGCTTTTCAATTGTTGATTTTACATTCGGAAACATGTTAATAAACTGAAAAATTAGAGTAGTTTTTTCAAATTGAGTGTTGATATTTTTTCTAGTAAGGGTTTATTAAACGGCGTAAAAGCTAATGGTTTGTCGGAATAATGACGGACTGGCAATGAGCTTTTTCTGTCATTGCTTTGAAATGATAAAAAATGACAACGTTTGAAGAATTAGGAATTAAGAAATCAATCCTTGATGGGTTAAAGGAGATCGGCTTTAACGAGCCATTTCCAATACAGATAGCTACTATCCCTGTTTTACTTGCAGGCAGAGATGTTGTTGGACAAGCACATACTGGTACAGGAAAAACAGCTGCGTATTCGATCTCAATGCTTCAAGGCATCACGCCAAGAAAAAAGATTCAAGGACTAGTCATTGCACCCACCAGAGAACTTGCAATTCAGATAGCTGGCGAGATAAGAAAATTTGCAAAGTATACTGGAATTAAAGTTGCGACTGTTTATGGTGGCCAAGGAATGGGAGTTCAGCTTGATGCGCTAAGAAGAGGTGTTGAAATTGTAGTTGCCACACCTGGCAGAATAATCGATCATATAAAACGCGGTTCAATAAGACTTGATGATGTAAAGTATGTTGTTTTGGATGAAGCAGATACGATGCTTGATATGGGTTTTATTGAAGATATTGAGTTTATTTTAGATCTTACGCCAAAAAATAAGATAATGTCTTTATTTTCGGCAACAATGCCTCCTGAAATTTTACGATTAGCAGAAAATTATCTGAACAATCCAAAACAGTTCTTGCTTGACGCCGATGATCTAAGTGGGGAAGGAATTGACCAGTCATATCTTGTAATTAAAGACAGGGAAAAAATGAAATATTTACTACAATTTATTAATGAAAATAAAAAAGGGCAGACTATTGTTTTTTGTTCAACAAAAAATAGGACAAGAGATGTAGCAAGAGAACTTTACAGGGAAAGATACAATTCGGTTGCAATCGAAGGAGACATGTCACAACACCAACGTGAACAGTCAATGGGCAAATTTAGAACTGGCAAAGCAGACATACTTGTTGCAACTGATGTTGCAGCGCGCGGAATTGATGTTCCTGAAGTAGCACTAGTTGTCAATTATGATGTGCCAAATCAAGAGTTGGTTTATTTCCATAGAATTGGAAGAACCGCACGAGCAGGGGCAAAGGGACGAGCAATAACTTTAGTTTCTTATTCTTCAATTGGAGATTGGAATCTAATTAAAAGACAAACTAAAGTACAGATGACTGATCTTAATGAAAAAATGGGAATTGTTGTGAGCATACCAGATCCTTTAAAAAGAGAAATCAGACCTAGAAGTTTTGGATATCACAACAAATCTAGATTTTCTGGTAGAACAAGACAAGGTGGACGTGATAGACATGGAGGAGGGAGGCGCGATAGGCATGGTGGTGGACTAGATAGTAACCAAAGATATTCTGATAAAAAAAGTTATTACGGTTTAAGAAGTCGCTGGTAAGTTTAAAGACAAGTAACTGCAATATTATTTGTAGAAAAAATAATGCATGTTGGGTACGTTTTGTTAAACTGTGATCTGGGTGCTGAAGAATATGTGGTTGATGAGCTAAGACAGATACCTCAAGTAAAAAAAGCATATCTTACATTTGGTGCATATGATGCAATCGCAGAGATTCATGCGACAACACAAGAAGAGTTTGATAAAACCGTCTCATCAAAGATCAGACGGCTAGCGCGGGTAGTAAGTACAATGACACTTAATGTGGTAAATCCCGAATGATTGTTATATAAGAAAATTAGATTTGTCTCAAATTGGAAAAAATAGAGTATACAGGTACAGTTTGGGCAATAAATCATAACAACCCCGAACCGCTTGTCAATCATTGCATAAAAAAACTGCAAGATTATGGCATAAAAAAAGAAGATATCATGCTTACCGATGCTCCTGAAAATGTCAAAGTTGGTGCCATTGTAGTTGAGATTTGGCCACATCACTTGGATGTAGCACGTGTTAGGACCATAAGAAATGAATCCTTTATCAGCGGTACTGTTATGACAATTGAGCTAAAGACAGATGCAGAAGGCAATTACATAGACTGAGCCAGATTTAGAAAAATAATTTTGTCATAGTTTAATTACAGTATAATTTCTTAATTTGTTAAGTAAAAATATGTCATTTGGTAGAGGCGCTAGGTTTAGCAGAAGTAACAGCGGTTCTAGGTTTAGTAGAGATGGCAGAAGTTCTAGGTCCAATAGAAGTGGCTATGGGTCGAGGTTTAACAGAGACGACAGACCAAGAGAAATGTATAAGGCAACTTGCGGTGACTGTGGAAACGAATGTGAAATACCATTCGAGCCAAAAGATAACAGACCAGTTTATTGTAGAGAGTGTTTTCAAAATCATAAACCACAAGAACGTGGAGGTTCTAGATTTAACAGAAGCAGCGGGGGGTCGAGGTTTAGCAGAAACGATAGAGGTTCAAGGTTTAACAGTGGTGGCTCTAGGTTTAATCGAGGCCCTAGGTTTAACAGAGACGACAGACCAAGAGAAATGTATAAGGCAACTTGCGGTGACTGTGGAAACGAATGTGAAATACCATTCGAGCCAAAAGATAACAGACCAGTTTATTGTAGAGAGTGTTTTCAAAATCACAGATAAAATTAAAAATTTGTCTTAAATTTATGGTAGATAAAATAGTTCTAAAATAATATAGTTATTCGTAGACATCATTCTATTAATAATACATAAAAATTTTAATACCATAGACTAGTTTTGAAACAAAAATCAAAAAAATACAAAGGTTTTAGAAAATATGCAGTTATCATTGCGGCAATTTTGATAATTAGCCTGACAGTGTTTTATAGCTATACAGCCGATCAGGCAAAATTGCGAGGTTTTGAGTTTGGAAACAATTTACAAAGTATTCAAGACGATCTAAAAAAGACGCAAACTAATTTTGAATCAAAAGTAACAATGCTAAAGGAAAATAATCTAAGCAAAGAAGAGTTTTTGTCCTATGCACAAACACATTTTCAAGAGATGGAAGAGCTTATCCTACGATATGATAGACTTGCAACTCCGGATTCCTTTGTAAATTCGGTAAAGCTGTTCAAGCTATCAACACAAACCCAGCTTGAAAGTGATAGGCAATTAATAGAATGGATAAAGACTGGCGATGATTCTGCCAAGGTTAGATCAGATAGTCTATTTCAGGAATCTTTTGAATATGAAATGGCTGCCTTGTCTTCTTATAATTTAGCAAAAGGACAAGGCACATAATTCCTTTATTCATGTACGATAATTACAATATATTGAAAAAATATCTATTGCTTCTTCCTTTGTTGCTTGTTACTCCCGAAGTATTTGCCCAAGTATCCATTCAAAATGATCAAAAATACATTGGTGATGATGAAGCTTTGCACATAGTTGGCGAGATATACAATGGACTTGAGGTACCCCTAAATCAGATTCAAGTTAAAGTTGTATTATATTCTTCAGATAATCAAAAAGTAGACGAAATTACTACAACACCGCTTTTGAATACCATAATGCCTGAAATGAAGGCACCATTTGATCTTGTAATCACAGGTAAAAATGCAAGAAATGTGGATAGCTATTCACTTGATATTGATTACAAGATGTCTTATCCAAAAAATCAGGTAATAGAAATTACATCATCAGAGTATAGCCGCGATAAATTGGATAATACTGTAATTTCTGGCAAGGTTGCAAACAGGGGCGATATTACTGCAAATACAGTTGTTGTCGTGGCAACACTTTATGATCTTGATGGAAATGTGGTGGCAGTATCAAAGGCACATGCAGAGCCAGATTATTTAAGAACAAATGATGAAATGTTCTTTTTTGTAACCATACCAGACAAGTCGCAAGCAAGCAAGGGCGTAAACTATGCACTTGTGGCAGAATCAGAAGAATATGCCGCAGTGCCAGAGTTTCCACTAGGCTCGGTCATATTGCTTGCATCATCAGTATCTGCCTATATTTTATTTACAAAATATTCAAGCAGGTTTGTTGGAAACATTATCGCTGCTACAAATTCCAGAGTTCAATAAACATTATACGTACAAAAAATCAACGGTTGTTTGTAATATTAAAATTAATTTTGTGAAATTTTATGAAGATTAACCATTAATAAGACATGAAAGATGACAAAAGAAAATGACAATCTCAAAAGGTACTAGAGATTTTATTGATAGTTTGGTTGATTATTATATGAACGAGGCTGCGTCATACAGACAGATTGCAGAAGGATACTTGCCAGACATTGAATCTACACATGATACTGCATTTGGGATTATAGTGGGTTGCATCTACACAGGTTTTATTCAATCATATACTAGTAAGAAAAAAACTCTACCACTTGAAGACATACAAGAGTTTCATAAAATCATAAAAGAAAAAGCACCATACATTATGAAATCTATTCTTGAAAGCAAAACTGAATCAGATAAAAAGTAGGTAAAGATAAATTCAAATCATTTGAGTTGGAGTTATGTCAGAAATTGTATCATATGTAATACAGCAAATTGTTGATAATGGAAATATTGTACAATTATCACTTGCAGAAGATGTGCAGCTTGAACCAGTTTCGCAAAAACAGCTAATCATGGATTCTGTTTCAAAAAAACTTGATCCTGAATTAAAAGAACAGGTAACACCACTGCTTGAGGCAATCTTGCAAGCCCAGCCAACAATTAAGCTAAAAAGTTACCAACAGACTACCATAACAATTACTATGCCAAAAAAAAGATACGAGCGAATGGGAAGACCTCAGGTTGGAGAAAAACTTGAGATTGATTTAAAAAAGATTTCTTAGAGATGTTTTTCTATTTCTGAAACGGATTCTAGTGGAAGAGAGCAGCTAAAATCTTTGCAAACAAATACTGTTGTTTTCTTATCATCAAACCGCTTTCCTGAAAAAAATGGGTATTTTGATAGTGATTTTATCTGCTCTGCATTGTGGATAGTCACCAAGATTGATTCTGGCAAAAACCTGCCTGAAAGAGAA
>VHBM01000053.1 GCA_016871975.1 Nitrososphaerota archaeon
TTACTCCTTCATCATCATAGCCGTACCAACCAAGGCTGCCTTCAATGGTTGGATCATCAAATACATCAAGATTCTCTGAGCCGATTTGTTTGCCAATGTTTCCTGCCCACCATGCACCGCCTGCCCATGCCATTTCCTTTCCAAGCACTCTGTCTGCTTCTGATGGGTGGCCAAGTATCTCATGTGTTAATAGTGCGACAAAATCAGGATTCATAACAACAGTTGTCTTTTCTTCACTGGCTGGCTTGGCATCAATTAGCTTTGATGACATTTCTGAAACAAACCTCGCAGTGTCAAAAATGTCTTTAGTATCTGAGAGTTTTTCAATTCCACCACGTCCTCCTTCTGTGCTATCTACTGATTGTGTCAGTCCTGATTCATGCGCTGTAGCGGAAAGCTCTGCTATAATATCTACATATTCTTGAGTTATTTTCGAGCCTTCACTGCTTGCAAAATATTTTCTTGTCTTACCGTATCCGATGCTAACTGATGATTTTATGATTCTTTTTTTCTCATGAATTATTTTATCACAATCAAAGCCAATCTTTGCAAGCTCTTCAATACTTGGTTCTTTTTTAACGGGAAATACTAGCTTGTCTTTAACTGCAGGAACGGAGACTAGTCGTATCTTTTGTTTTTTCTTGCTAGCATAATATCTTGCACTTGATATGGCCTCTTCAGTAGCAGATATTACATCAGAAACTAAAGATGGGTTTGATACTGAGAAAAATCCCCACGCACCTTCATTTAGTACGCGAATCCCAAGCCCTTTGTCAAACATTGATGCAGTGTGTTCTATTTGTCCGTTTTCTATGACCAGCCCTTCTTTTGTAATAATTTCTGCACGCACATCGCAATAATTGCACTTGAGTGAAAGTGCATGTGAGATGGCCTTGTCTGCAAAATCTTCAATGTCTGATTCCAAACATTACACGATACAAAAAACTGCTTCCTAAATCTTTGTATCAAATTGAGTTATAAATAAAAAGGCAGATGGCAGCTTTTATGCATGCAAAAAATTGTAGTTGATACTAGCATAATCATTAATGGCCAGATAATAAAGCAAATCGAGTCTGGGCAGATAAAAGACGCAGAAATCATAATCCCAATAGCAGTACTTGATGAGCTCCAGTCCCAGGCATCGCAAAAAAGAGAGCAGGGCTTTGTTGGGCTAGTTGAAATAAAAAAACTAAAAGAGTTTGAAAAAGAAGGCATATCAATCAGGTTTGATGGAGTGCGGCCAAGCCTTGATGAGATAAGGCTAGCTGATCGTGGAAGAATCGATGCAATCATAAAAGATGTGGCAAAACAAAACAATGCAATTCTTTACACATCTGATAATGTACAATCCCTTGTTGCCCAAGCTGAAGGGATTGAGGTAACATACATCAAGCCAGAAATAAAACAAACAACGCTAGACTTTTTGCGATTTTTTGATTCTGACACAATGAGCGTTCATCTAAAAGAAGGAAGAAAGCCAATGGCAAAAAGAGGAAGGCCTGGCGCATTCAAGCTAGTTGAAATTGATAATATGACACTTACAAGTGATTATTTGCACGGAATCACAACGCAGATTTTAGAAGTGTCAAAAACTAGAGACTCGCCAAATGTTGAAATCTCAAAGCCAGGCGCACTTGTAATACAGTACCAAGACTATCGAATCGCAATAACTCGTCCACCATTTTCAGAAGCATACGAGATTACTATAGTTCATCCAATAGTAAAGATGACAATTGAGCAGTACCATTCATCTGAGAAACTAATGAAAAGATTTGCAGAAAGTGCAGAAGGAATTTTAATTGCAGGTCCTCCAGGTTCTGGAAAAAGCACGCTTGCATCTAGTCTTGCAAACTTTTACCACCACTTGGGAAAAATTGTAAAGACGTTCGAATCCCCACGAGACCTGCAAGTTGATGAAGGAATAACACAATATACAAGGCTTGATGGTAGCTTTGAGAATTCAGCAGAGATTTTGCTTCTTGTAAGGCCTGATTATACAATATTTGATGAGGTACGTCGCCACGAAGACTTTAGGGTCTTTGCAGACCTGAGGCTGACAGGGGTTGGCATGGTTGGCGTGGTTCATGCAAACTCGCCAATTGATGCAATCCAGAGATTCATTGGAAAGATAGAGCTTGGTATGATTCCAAGTGTAATTGATACTGTAGTATTTGTCAAAGATGGCAAGATTGCAAAAACGTACGAGCTTGATCTTAAGGTAAAGGTGCCATCAGGAATGGTAGAGCAAGACTTGGCAAGGCCAGTAATTGAGATTAGGGATTTTGAAAGCAATTCACTAGAATATGAAATCTATACGTTTGGTGAAGAAAATGTCATAGTTCCTGTCTCAAAAAAATCAGGAAGTTTTGGAATCGAAAGGCTTGCAGAAGAGAGAATCAAGGAAACATTTAGGCGATTTGATCCACAGGCCGAAGTTGAGATACTTTCAGGAAACAGCGTCAAGGTAAAGGTAAACAAGCAAAACATCCCATCAGTTATTGGCAGAGGGGGAGCAACAATAAATGATCTTGAAAAAATGCTCCAAGTACACATTGATGTGGTTCCAAAGGACTTTGAATCCGAATCATCTGATGACAATACGCCATTTGATTTTTCAGAGTCACGCTCTTCGCTAATACTTGATGTAGGAAGGCAAAACAGCGGTTCACATGCAGAAATTTTTGTAAACGACAAGTTTGTTATTTCTTCTCGCATTGATAGGAAAGGCAAGATAATGGTATCAAAGCGCTCAGATGCAGGAAAAAAACTAACAAAACACGCCTTTTCAAAAAATGATATTCAAATTTTCATCAAATAGCTAGACATTTTTAAAATTCTCAATAATTCTTGGATTTGATTTTAAAAATGTAATGAACTTTCGTAGCTGCTTGATTGTCTTTGGGTTTAGGTGGTGTTCTAGGCCTTCAGCATCTCGGTTTGCAGTATCAGAGCCTATCCCAAGTATTTCAAAAAATTCAAGCAAGATTCCATGCTTTTGGCGAATTGCATCGGCAATTTGGTTTCCCTTTTCTGTTAGGTTTATTCCACGATACTTTTCGTATTCAAGATATCCGCCATCATCTAGTCTTTGAAGCATCTTTGTAACGCTTGGAGCACTAACATTGAGGTATCGTGATATGTCAAGTGTTGTAGCATATCCTTTTAGCTCTACAAGCTCAGATATGACTTCAAGATAGTCCTCTACTCTTGTGCTAGAGCCTTCTCTTATGGATTCATGTGCAGCACGAATAGAATCCAGTCTTCGCGTGTCTTTTTTTCTCAACTGTAGGTTCTAGATTATAGTGTTATTTAAAAAACAATGTCATGATTAGACTGTGATTTTGATTTACTTTTAGTGCCTAATCATGTATCTGAGCGTTGCTCTTTCCATCTGTCTTCTGATGTTATTATAGTCAGAAGATGTTAAAGCTCGTCTTTTTGTAGCCATGTTCTAACACTTGCCTAGTGTTCACAAAAAAGATGGTGTTTACTTTTTTTCCCTTATTCCTAAAAAAAGATTAGCGAATATTGACCATGGAGTTACCGTTAATGATCATTGAATCTTAACTATATACAGCAAGATTTGCCAAAAAATGGCTGATCATCTTACAAAAAAAGTAACCAAGCTAAAGCGTTTTTCAGAGTCTGTAAAAAGACGCGCCAACATGTATTCTGACTTGGCAAAAATAGATGATAAAAAAACTGCACACTCGCTTAGAGCCCTAACAAATGCACCTGATCCTGGCCGTAAACTGACAAAAATTGGATTTATCATATTTTGGATACCCGAACCTACAGGAATCTCAAATGCAATTGGTGCTCCCATGATTCTTGCAGGAAAATATCTAGAGCGAGTATACAACGGTGCAACCATTTCAGACATTGGCCATGAAACAAAAAACATGGTCACTACAATTAAGAGCTTCAAAGAAGCCACATTCTAATCTTAGTTTTTTAAACGGATTAAATCATCATTAATCTGTGGCATCACGAAAACAGGTTCTAATTCCAATTGCGATTGCGGCATTTGTAATTGGCATTGTAGGTATTATGACAATACCAAAAGATGCAAAGCTCCAGTCTGCCGAATTTCCAATCGGTACAGTCAAAGTAGATGATATTGTCCTAGAAGTGCAGATTGCAGATACTGATCCAAGAAGAGCTCGTGGTTTGATGTTTCAAGAAACGCTTCCCTACGATCAAGGCATGTTGTTTGTCTTTGAGGACTCTGCAGTACGCTCTATGTGGATGCTTAACATGCAGTTTGCACTTGACTTGATCTGGTTTGACTCAAACGGAAACGTGGTTCACATTGAAAAAGACATCCAGCCATGCAAGTCTGCGCTAGAGACTGCAACATGTACAGTTCGTAATGGAAACGATATGCCAGCACAATATGTCTTGGAGGTAACTGCAGGATTTGTTGACAAGTTTAAGATAAACGAAAATTCAAAGCTTGAAATAATTTCGATCTAAATTCTTGCAAAGGCTTATGTATGATTACAAAAAATTAAGCAAAATGAAAAAGCCTTATCTTTTTAGTGCAATTGCTGGAGCAACTGCCGTAGCTCTGACAGTAGCATATGTCTTGATGACAACAAATGTGGTTACACAAACTGATGAGGTATTATCAACTAACATGCCTGATGTACTTGATTTTACTTATGCTGATGCAAACACAAAGCTCAAAGATGCACTTGCCACAGAGGGCATTTCAATGTCATCGCCTATCAAACTACAAGAAAAAACTGACATTGACAAATACTGTACGTTTTTCAAGGATAAAGAAAAACAAAGCATCATAGAATATTGTACATCCACTGAGCTTCGCGACTCTGATGGAGCATTTCTTGGAAACATTCACATGGTTGGCTCACCAAGCTTTCCACGACTTGTAATAGTACTAGTACAGGTAGATCCTGTGATGAGCCAGCTTGACTCTGTAAAGACTGTCTTTTCTCTAGTCACAAAAAATCTTGTTTGCAACTGCTGGGAGGAAAAAAAGCCTGGAGGCTTTGAGACAGTGGCTAGTATGGTTGATGGATTACGTCTGTTTCACACCAGTGATGTAAAACCACACAGCCAATCAAACCAAATCAGCATTGAGGGAAAATCAATGCAGATTGAGCTTACAACAAACACCGAAGGCTATCTGTGGGAGCTTCTCATAACAAGATAAAATCACTTGACAAAAAGCACAATATAGGATAGGACATTGTTTGCTACCTATGTTTGAACAACTCTGGCTTGTCCCACTTGGCTTTGCAGCAGGTGTGCTAGGTTCGATTTTGGGCCTAGGTGGTGGAATCATAGTTGTTCCAGTTTTGACATTTTTTGGATATTCGCCTACATTGGCTGCAAGTACTAGCTTGTTTGCAGCATTTAGCAACGCAGTAGCATCAACCATCTCTTACACAAGACAAAAGCGAATTCAATTTTCTATTGGACTAAAACTTGGTTTGCTATCAATTCCTGGCACAATACTTGGCGCATACATTTCCTCAGAAATCACACCATCATTATTCAAAATTCTCTTTGGTCTTGTCTTGATAGTATCTGCAATTTACATTTTCATAAACAGAAAAATAGAGTCAAAGCAGCACAACCAATCAAAACAAGTAATGTTGTTTGCAGTTGGTGCTAGTTTTTTTGCAGGTATAATTTCAAGCTTGTTTGGAATTGGTGGCGGAATTGTATTTGTGCCTTTGATGGTAATTGTAATGGGCCTATCAATGAAAGAAGCTGCACCAACATCACAGTTTATTTTGTTGTTTGCCTCTGCTGCAGGTCTTGCAGCACACTCTGCACTAGGACATCCAGACTTTATTCAAGCACTACTTTTAGCAGCTGGTGCATTTGCTGGAGGATTTGTAGGTGCAAGGCTGTCAGTTGATATAAAAGAAAAAAGACTAAAGATACTTGTATCTATTGTTATGGTAGCTGCATCAATAAAGCTCTTTATTGATTCCTTGGAGCCTCCTTTTTAATTCGATAAAGATTTCTTTTTGATATTATAGCAAGCTCGCCATCTTCAGTTTTTCCTTCATAGTTTACAGATATCGTGCCATAGTCATTGTCAATGTCTGCCTTGTCTGCAATTGTAAATTTTATCTTTAGAA
>VHBM01000054.1 GCA_016871975.1 Nitrososphaerota archaeon
ATTACTAACAATAGAATCAGCAACATCTCAGAAAAGGAATTATTTTTATTTTCATAAGTCTTGTGTTCTAAATGAGATTCATGTCGTGTTTCTGTATTAACTGAAAATCTTTCTGTAGTATATTTTCCATCTATTATTGCACTAAATCTCACGTCCCACTCACCTCCAAAAGTCAATGTTCCAAAGGCAGAATACAGTCCAGGCTCAATTTCTTCTAAATCAAATTGCGGTAGCTGGGTATTTTTTTCAGAAAACGTCAAAAGTATTCTTGGATTCTTTATATCTGCTAGAGGTTTTCCGTCTTTTGTTAGATGTACATCAAACACGTTGAGCCCAATTTGTCCTGGTATAATGTTAATTGTTGCCGTAATGTCACTGATGTTTTCTGTTATAGAGAATTTTTCTTCGATCACGTGTTGCTTTAATTCAGATGTAGCAGGCTGGGCTGATGTTAGTATGCCACTCATAACAAGTACCAACAGAAGCACGCCAAGCTCGATTCTAAGAAGGTTAGAAAATGATTTTAGGAATTTTTTATCTGGTGATCTTGCAAACAATTTAGGAATAAAAAAACGATTTGCAACTCCAATTGCAATCGCAGCTGTCAGCAGTGTAATCTTGATTGAAAGTGCAGTACCATAAACTGTCAAAAAAATGGAATCAAGGCTAGGCACGTGCCATGATGTCATAACAATGCCAGTTATTGCCAGACCAGCTACACAAGAAACGGCTAGTATGGAAAACCGCTTGATCGTTGTAATAATACGAGAAAAATCCTCATTTTGTCTGCCAATTACTGGCATTGCAATAACTGCAAGCAAAAATACGCCTCCAACCCATATTGAGGATGCAAGAAGATGAACAAAGTCTGTCAGGTACGGAATTGTGCCACCAATTATCGATGTAGAGTGACTTGTCAGACTGATTGTTAGCTGGATCATAATGCCTGCAACAACTGCAGAAACAATCCAAATTTTCCAGGACTTGAAAGAAACTAGAACTCCAACCAAGCTAAAAATTAAAACTAGCTTTACTATCCAGGAAATTCCAAGCGTTGATAAAATAAAAGTAAAAAAATTTTCAAGATTTATTGACGAATAAACTGAGCTCATCTGTTTTGCTGCAAGTATGGTAGCAGAAACAGCTATGACAAGAGAGCCATAAACTAGCAAGTTTCTTAGCAGTTTCTTTTTTTTATCAAGTATGAGTATACGAATATCTGGTTGTAAAACCACAATCATAGAAACAGGCATTCCGATCAGAACTGCTAGCGACGAGAGAGTCAGCCATCTAAAAAGCGGTTCCTCAAGGCTGATATCGTAAACGTGTTCTTTTGGTGAATACAGCTCCAAAAAAACAGTTCTTGATGGAATCTTGTCTCCTACTATGAAAAAGAAATTATCATTTGTTGTATGTCCATCAACTGAGAGGACTTGCCAGCTTACAGTATAAACTCCGTCTCCTATTTCCTCAAGTGGTATTACTACAATGCGATTATCTGTACTATTGATTTGTGGTCTCTGACTATGCTTGTTGCCATCTGAATCAAACACAGAGATTTCTGCAAGCTGTACTCCTTCGCTATAATGTATGATGATTTCAGTAGGAGATTTGTCGATCTGTTGTCCATTTGTAGGTTCAGTCTTTACAATAGTTGCATGGCAATATGCATCTGGAATAAAAATAACACATACCAAAAAGATGGTAAGCAAAATAGGTGATTTTTTTACAAAACTAGACATTAGAAATTTGTAAAGCTAGTGATGCGATGAGACAAATATCAGACCATGTGGGCCTTCCAATGGGATCTGCATATGCAACTCTAGGTTTTCAGCATCAATTATGCTGACTAGATTGTCCCCGTCTGCAGGAGTAAAGAAGAACTTGTCTCCAATGTCTCCTCCGCGATGATAGAATAATGCGCCCTCAGGCCTTGCTATATCTCCTGCAGGTATTGTCTTTACAACCTGCATTGTATCAAAATCAATTACTGCTGTATCTGGGCTCAAGGTATTGGCTGTAAATCCATAGATTTTTTCGTTATTTTTGTAAAAGAGGAGCTTGTCTGGGCCTCCCTCTACAGGTATAGTTGCAACAACCTCATCTGTTGTAGCATCAACAACTATTAGCTGGTTGTTTTTCTTTGCAACTATAACTATCAAGTCTTTTTCAGGAATCTCAAATATCTGTCCTGAACCATCAATAGTAGTTACGACAGTATCAGTTTCTGCATCTACCACAACGGTCTTTCTATCACCGCCGCATTCGATATACATATGATTGCTAGCAGCCGAAAAGGCTTTTCCATGTGTTCCGCCGTTTACACATGTTTCAACAAAACCGTATGCCTTTTTTGAGTCTCTGTCGATTAGATGGATTCCATTATCCTTAGTGTTAGTTGCAGCAGACTTGGAACCAAGAGCTTCACTATAGATTAATTTTCCATGTCCACCAAGTGTTTCATTCTTTGCAGCAACTACTACATCTGTAACTTCCAATGTTTTTGCATCTATAACATAAAATGCTCCTTCTGTATCAGAATGTGTCCAAATCTCATTGCCGTGATTTGGGTTGTAAATGTGTACAGGTCTTGGCCCAACATCTATTCGTTTGATTATTTCCTGTTCGTGAGTATCAATAACTATGACTTGGGCATTGTCTCTGTCATTTACAAGTACGTGTTTGCCATCAGGAGTGAGTATTGGGTCTGCCCATGAGACATTCTCAAGGCCATCTGTAAGCTCTTTTACAATTTCTCCGCTGTGTGGGTCAATTATTGCAATTTTGCCGTCAGCAAAAACATACAACATTCCTTCAGATCGTGTTTCATGTGTTGCTTCATCTTCGATCATCTCAAGCTGTGTAAGTTCCCATCCACGAGAGAGTAGAGCTTGAGCAGTTGTTGGGCTTAGACACACAACAGAGCTACCTGCTCTTACAAACAATTCTAGATCCTCTCTGCACATAACCTTAGCAGGATCACCTACAAGTCGTAGCTGTTGCAAGGGTGAAAGAATACTAACAGGCTCTACTTTTTCAGGATGAAATGTTATCTCAAATTCTTCCTCGTCACCTATTTGTCCGACTACATTAACAGAAGGAAAGCCAACCTCAGAAGGAGTATAATCTGCCTGATATACGCCAAGCTTTGATGTCTCTACAAGCACTAAGGTAGTCTTTTGACCCTTTAAGCTAACAGTTGCTTCTAGTTTTTTGCTTAGACCAGATACTCCAGTGCCAGCTTCCAAATGTTCATCGTGTTTAGCTTCTTCATGTTCCATGTGTTCCTCATGTTCTTCTGGTTCTTGAGATTCTTTATCATGTTCTGTAGCTACTGTCACAATGATCTCAATTGCATTTTTTTGCCCAATAATCGGTGGCTCGTCTTTCCAACCAACCTCGATTTTATAATCTCCAATAACTTCTGCCTTATGGGCATATGCACTTCCAGCAAGCGTTATGACAAATGCAAATACTACAAGTAATGCAGCTACATATTTCATAGACAAAAATCAAAAAGATTTCATTTAGAGCGTATTGGTACATTCGTTAAATGTACTATAGTACATTTAACGAATATACCAATCAACATTTTAAAAAAATTAAAAAATTTGTTTGATGCAAGAGACTCCATTTTTTGCAAAATCTACAACGAAAACATTTCTTACTCTCACATTGTCTTTTATCGTTTACATCTCACTTGCAACAGAATCTGCCAGTGCAGAACGAGTGCCTGAGGTTACAAATCCAGGAATCAAGATCTATTTTTGCGGCCATAACAATAACGTCAAAACGCTTGAAAAATGTAAAGAAGACTATGAAAACTATAGCTGGGGCTCAAAAATCAACGTCCTAATCTTTGCCCCAGCATGGAACACAGACCCATACAAGCTTGACTTTATCGGCGATTCTGCAGAAAATCCGATAGGCGGGTACACAGATGAGACCAAGGTCAAGGGGCCATGCAAGTTTGTTGAAACAGATCATAACTCCGGCTGGTTTGTTGGCCGTGTAAAGCTAAACGGATTTCGTCATGATATAGACAATGATGGCAGTAATGATTTGTTTGGAAGCAATGCGTGTGCTGCAAAAAGCCCACTTGAGGAAGCCTTTAAGATGAAGACAAGCAGGCAAGGAGCCCTCACAATATTCTGGAAGTATGCAGAGGATCAGGTAATCACAAAATCTGCAAAATACAGCTGGCGGCTTGGAACCCTAGAGTTTGACAAGGCAAAATATGATCTTGGAGACAAAGTAACAGTCACAATGAAGGATATGGATCTTGAAAGATTTCCATTTGACAGCATAACTAGGCATCTGAAGGTGTGGTCGGATACTGATATACGAGGAATTGATCTTAAGGTACGATACGAGTTTGGTGGCAAGTATCCTGCAAGTTTTACGCTTACTACAGATGAAGAATCACGTGATGATTCAAGGCTTCGAGTATCTCCAGGTGATGCAATATACGTCCAATACACGGATTATTCGCTTCCTCCACCACACTCAATAAATGACAGCGTCGAGGTTGTTGCAACTGCAAAAATTGCAAGCGTTTTTGACAAACCTGAAATTCTTACGGCAAAATCGCTTGTAACTGATAGCTATGGCAAGCAAATCAAAACAGCACAGGTTGGGGATACTCTGCAAATTCTAACAGAGATTGCAAATCCAAATGATGAATACTTTACAGTATCACAGCTTGTTCAGGTAAAAAATTCCGAAGGCCATATTGAAAAAATTTTCCTAGCATCAAACAACCTTTCTCCAAAAAATAGCATACAATCATTTCAATCATGGAAGCCTAAAAGCCCTGGACTGTACAGTATCGAGGTTTTTGTGTGGGATGGGCTTACTTATGCAACACCGCTTGCCAAGTCACAAACACTAAAGGTAACCGTAAGCTAGTCTCATTTTACATCAGTTAGTTTATTATGAGTTTGAGATTTGAACCAGTTTTTTTAAATCAAATTCAATTCAATAGCAGATACCTTGTTTAGAATACAGAACCTAATTGAAAGCAAATCCAGTCTGTTTGGTATAGTTATTGCCACCATAATAGGTTCATTGGCAGTTCCAGTTATCTTACCACACATATTTCATGGATTTCATATCTATCATATTCTACTACACGTGACTGGCATTTGCGTTGCAGTATTCCTTGGCGTCTTGGCAGTAGTTGCATATTCAAAATTACATACAAAACGGTTGCTGCTTAGTGCCATAGCATTTAGTATCTTCATTGCAGCAGAGTCGGTTGTTTTAATCGATGCAACTTGGCCAGGTATATATGATCTAAGATCATTATCGCTATTAGAATTGGGTCACATGCTTACAATTACATCATTGGCAGTACTTGCAGGAGGAGTATTTAGAAATGATTAAGACAAGACATTCTGAACTTTTGGAAATGATTGAGAAAAATCCAGGGATAAAGTTTCGAGAGCTTATGAGGGCTACTGGAATGAAAAATGGATCCCTTAGCCATTATGTGAATAATTTGGAAAAAAGCGGTACAATACAGGTAAAAAGAGAGCCAAGGCAGACAAGATTTTTCCCATTACATGTATCAGAAGAAGAATCCACAGTAATCAAGGCACTTCGAAGAAGCACTCCTAGGCAGATAATCGAGTCCTTGCTGGTACATGATGAGCTAAACTTTGGGGGAATAGTAAGCTTTGTTGGAAAATCACCTGGTACAGTTTCACTGTATGTTTCACAGCTAGTCTCTGATCAAATAATTGAACTACAGCTAAATCAGAGAAAAAAAACATACAGAATCAAAGACAGAAAAGCAATCGACAAAGTAATTGAAAAATACAGTCCATCAGGCCTTGAGAAGCTAGCGTCAAGCTTTGAAGATATTATAAATCCGCTCTAGTCAAAACAAATCATAAAACAACTTTTTCTACCACTAAAAAATTGCAAG
>VHBM01000055.1 GCA_016871975.1 Nitrososphaerota archaeon
TGCTGGCCAAGGTTTTCTGCCTGTATGTCAAGCACAACGTCTGTAGGTCCGTAGTTAAGCCAGATTTCAGGCATAGATGAATCAAAAAACAAACCAAAATAAATCCAGCACAGTTAATTTTGGTGTGGAATTTGTGAAAGAGTTTGCTGTTTTTTTGCATCAAAATAACGCGATCAAGTTTGGTGATTTTACGCTCTCAAGTGGCAAGAAAAGCTCCTACTATGTAGACCTTAGAGTTGTTCCAAGCTTTCCCCACCAGTTTCGAAAGATGATTAAAGGCCTCCAAGCGTTAATTTCAGACCAAATTGGTTATGACAACTTTGACTGTATTGCGTCTGTCCCAACAGGAGGTCTAGTTATTGCCTCTGCTTTGGCAATTGAGACTGTAAAACCACTCGTTTATGTCAGGACAAAGCCAAAAGAGTATGGGACTTCAAAATCAATTGAAGGCAAAATAGAAAAGGATGCAAAAATTTTGATTGTAGATGATGTGGCAACAACAGGTGGCTCTGTCTCAAATGCGATAACTTTGCTAAAAGAAGCAGGTGCAAAAATAACTGATGCGTATGTTGTCATAAACAGGATGGAAGGTGCAGACAAGTTGTTACAATCACAAGGAGTAAAGATTCACAGCCTAACTAATATTTTAGAAATTACAGAAATTTTACATAAAGAAAACCTTGTCTCGAAGCAAATACTAGAAAATGTAAAAAATCAGATAAAGTGATTAGTCGTAGATCATTAGGCCTTTTTCTTCAAGTGTTGTATGTAGGTTGTGAACTGCGCGGTATACGTCTTCTTCCTTTTTTGCACCAGTACAAACGAGCTTTCCTGATGCAAACAAGAGCAATACAGTCTTTGGGTCAAGCATTCTGTGGATTAGGCCTGGAAATTGCTCTGGCTCGTACATGCTACGTGGCATTATTCGAGCTGCGGATTCAAGATGGATTTTGCCACCAAGGTTTCCAGATGCCACCATGTTCTGAATTGTAACTACTGGGTCTTTTTTGACTTTGATTTTTCCCTTTCTTAGCTGCTGTACTACTGTATTTACAGCCTTTATTGCCATATCAGCTGACTTGCTTCCAGTACAGACCATCTTTCCTGAGGAAAAAATCAGTGTTGCGGTTTTTGGATTCTTTAATCTATACACAAGTCCAGGGAATTGATCTGGATGGTATTCTGTTTCTGGAAAGTTTTTTGTAATTTCGTTTAGGTCCATTCTCTGATCAACTGTTGCAGATGCAACTACGTTTTCGATACTTACAATAGGTTTAGTCTGCGGCACTTCTCGTGTTTTTATAAAAAGGCTTTATATATACTGCGAAATTTTTTCGCACAAATACCTCATAAGATCATAGGCAGCTCAGACAAATGCCTTCACATCATTCTTCAGATATAACTCTGATTCTTCATTGCAGCCAATGATCTTAGTGCAAAACTCATTTTAAAACTAATTGAGTGGGCCCGAAGGGCTTCGATCCCTTGGCTCACCGATTATGAGTCGGTTACTCTACCAAGCTGAGTTACGGGCCCTACGAAAAAACAGCTTTGTTTTTCAGTATAAAATGTTATAGACACTAACAGTAAGTCTCGTAACAACCATCAAGTAAAAGGTTTTGCGCAAAAAGTGACCTTTCTGCAATTTTTAGTAGTTTGTAGTCTTGAGAATTTCTTTCCAGTATCTTTTGCCATGTATGAGCATGTCTAATGTCTGCTTCCTTGTGTAGCTCAAAGTACTGTGTTGCGTCATAATCTGTAATGCCATAGAACTTGTAAAGTCCATCTAGTTTTGTCTGGCTTATTTGTGGGATCTCTTTTTCAAGTGCATACATCGCAACTGCACCTCCTTCAAGGGAATCCATGAGAGATGACATCTCAGATATTGACTTTTTTGTCTTTTCAAGGCCCTCGTATTTTTCAAGCTCTTTTTCTGATACTCCCAAGGCTTTTGCAAATCTAATCCAAGGTATGATGTGTTCTGATTCTTCTTTTTGGTTTGCTTTAAGCTCGTCTAAGTTTGATTGAGGGGCATGTTTTGCCACGCTTGCAACAAATGATGGAACATGTTTTACCAATTGAAAGTATTCCTTTGAATAGCCTGAAAGTGATTCTACTGACAGCTTTCCATCAGACCACATTTGGTAAAATGGGTGTTTTAGAAGACTGTGTTGCTCGATTAGTTCATCGATTTTTTTGATTAATGAGCTCATCTGATTTTATCCTAAAGTAGCTGATAATAAAATCTTTGGCAGGTTCCAAAAGATTTTATGGATAAAATAAAAATGCAACTAGGGCTCCTGTGGTGTAGACCGGTCAAGCATACCGCCCTTTCAAGGCGGTGATCCCGGGTTCAAATTCTCAGTGATGAAAATCCCGGCGGGAGCACCTACAAGTATTAATACCATAAAAAAAGTAGTTTGATCTGTACTTATTTTGGATAGAAAAAATATTGAGATAAATCCACTCCTTGAGACCTACAACAGATACATCAAAAAGATCAATCAAGTTCTAAGCGCAGAGCTTAGTCTGTATTCAGAGTCAGAGTTCAAAGAGCCAATGATTTATGCAATAGAAAACGGCAAGCGAATAAGGCCGCTGATTTTGGTCCTGTCATCAGAGAGTGTCGGACAGGCAGACGAAAATGCCTATGTTGCAGCATGTGCAGTTGAGCTATTACATACAGAGTCTGTAATTCATGATGATATAATCGATAATGAAACTCTGAGACGACAAAAGGATCCATTTCATATCAAGTATGGCTACAACACAAGTATTTTGACTGGAGACTTTGTCTTGGGTTTTATTCTAAATATTTGCGCAAAGCTAGACAATCCAAGAATAACAAAGGATTTGGCAACAACTGCAATGCTTATGAGTGAAGGCGAGATGATAGAGGGAAGACTTGAGACAAGTGAAGACCTAACATTTGATGACTATCTCAAGGTCATAGAATACAAGACTGCAACTGCCTTTGAGACTGCGGCAAAGCTTGGCGCGATACTTGGGGGCGGGACAGAAGAGCAGATAATGTCACTTGCCGAGTATGGAAAAAACATCGGCATTGCATATCAGATAAAAGATGATCTTAGGGACTGGAAAAACGAGGATAAGCTGTTCAATCTGTTGGTGAAAAAAAGTTCCGATCCACGTGATGTCTTCAACCACATGGAAGAGTTGCTTGAAAAATATTCCTCTATGGCAAACATTGGTCTAAGAAAGATAAAAGATTCTGATGCAAAAACAAGTTTGGAAAATCTAATTAAATTTACGATGCTTAAGGTGTAACTGCAAGATTTGGAACTGCAGTTTCAGCAAACTGTATTATTGGATCTGGATAAACTCCGATTCCAACCATAAATATTATAGAAAATATCATAACTGCAACTACAGATACAGGTTCCTTGACTCTTTTTTCTGTCTCTCCTTCAAAGTACATCTTGCGGATAATCCAACCATAGTAAGCTAGTGACAGTGCGCTGTTTAGAACTCCGGCTATAGCAAGCCATGGAGCCCATGGTGCAACAGCTCCTGCATCAAGTGCAGCTCCAAACAAAATTAGTTTGCTCCAAAATCCGTTTAGTGGTGGAACGCCAGCTAGTGCCAAAAGGGATATCACAATTCCAAGTGATGTTATTGGCATTGACCTGCCAAGTCCCTTTATCTTATCAAGGTGGCTTGATGCCAAGGTTACGACAATTCCTGCTACTGCAATGAATGCAGCACCCTTCATTACTGCATGGTTTAGTATGTGAAATAGCGAGCCTTGAATGCCAATTGCAGTATATGGTGCAATTGCAAGACCGATTAGGATGTATCCTGCATGGCCAATGCTAGAGTAGGCTAGAATTCGTGCCAGGTTCTTTTGCATGATTGCAGCTATATTTCCAACAGTCATAGTCATTACAGCAATTACTCCTAGTGCAAATGTCCAGTCAAGTGATAGTGCGATAGAGCCCATTACGATTATTCGAAGTGCTGCTGCAAATCCTGCCTTTTTTGTGCCAGCAGCCAATAGCGCGCTAATTGTTGGCGGTGCACCTTCGTATGTATCAGGAAGCCACATGTGAAACGGAACAAGACCCATCTTGAATCCAAATCCTGCAACAAACATTCCAATTGCAAGTAGCGCAAGTGGCAACATCTCAGAGTCAATTGTTGCAAACGTCTGAATTACATCGCCAATGTTTGTAGAACCTGCAAGACCATATGCAATTGATATACCATAAATTATGATTGCAGATGATAGTGCGCCAAACAAAAAGTACTTGAGTGCAGCCTCATTTGATGATGGATCCTTTTTCATAAATCCTGCAAGGACGTATGTTGGAATGCTCATTAGCTCCCATGCAACAAAAAGCATAACCAAGTCTGTCGAGTATGCAATCAATACCATGCCAATTGTTGAAAGTAAAATCAGTGAAAAGTAGACAGCAGGATGTGATTTTTTCCTCATATAGTTGAGTGAGCCAACCGTTGTGAATATTGAAACAATTAACATCGCGATTGCAAAAAATGACCCAAATGTGTCATCAGCTAGAATGTCTTCTGTAAATATTGCGGCAGGCGCTACATTGTTTTTAATTATTTGGCATATTACATAGCCAATTGATGCAAAGAGTGCGCCAAGTGTGATTATGCCATAAAATAATGACGAGCCGTGTTCCTTTCTTGCTATATTGATTACAGGAAGTAGTACGCCGACTGTTCCAAGTATTGCAACTATAATCATTGGAGTTGATGTAATCTCGATCATTTCATATCACCTAAATTAACAAAATCAGGACAACAAAGAGAATTCCTGCTCCAAAGACGTAAAGATATGATTGTGCAACACCTGTCTGTGTTCCCTGAACTACCTTTGCGCCCCACGCAACAGCACGCTCAAGGCCAACATTCATGCCTGTGTCTATTGCTGTTCGCTCAAAGTATCTCCAGAATCCTCGTGCAAGCCATAGCGGTGCAACAACAAAGCACCAGTAGATTATTGCATTAAGATACCACCTGTTTAGAATTACTTTGTGAATTGCATAAAAGAAGAGATTAGAGTTTACAAACTTGACAGGGTCAACCCATCTGCCAATATAGAATATGTATCCAAGCCCAAATCCTATTGCAAATGCAGCAAGTGATGCGCCTAGTGCTATTGGGTTTATTCCAGAGAGAAATCCAGGTAGCAGTGATCCTTCTTCCTCTACATGTACGGAGTGAATCCCAAATGACTCATCAAGATATTCTGTGAATAGCTCATGGATTCCATGTTCTGCTGAAAGACCAATTACGCCAATTCCAATTGTTAGGGCAGCAAGAATTCCGTATGGAACCCACATTGACATTGGAGCTTCATGGATGTGGTGTCCTTGGCTTTCCATGTGTTCGATGTGCTTGCTCTTGTTTCCAAAGAAGACCATTCCGATCATTCTTGTTGTGTAAAATGCAGTGATTACTGCAGTAAGAACAGCTATTGCAAAAATTGGCAGTGCCCAGGTGTTGCCAGACTCGTATACAGCTGCAAATATTGCATCCTTGCTCCAAAATCCTGTTGTGATAAATGGAGCACCCATCAGGGCAAGACCTGCAGCCCACATAAACGCATATGTCTTTCTCATTTGTTTTCGTAGTCCACCCATGTCTGTCATGAATCT
>VHBM01000056.1 GCA_016871975.1 Nitrososphaerota archaeon
AAAGATTTTGATAAAGTCTGTGATGCAATAGAAGAAATAAACAAAAAAGTTGGCATTAGTGTTGAATGTAGCCTTGGTTTTCTTACCTTTGAGCAGGCTCAACGGCTAAAAAGTCTCAATGTTAAAAGATACAACCACAATTTGGAGACTGCCAGATCAAAGTTTCAAGAAATTTGCACTACTCATACTTATGATGACAGACTAGACACACTAAAGATTGCAAGGCAAGCTGGCCTTGAGCTATGCACAGGTGGAATACTTGGCATGGGCGAAACACGAGAACAAAGATTGGAATTAATTTTAGATATTGCAAGATTACATCCAGAAGAAGTCACGATAAATTTACTTGTTCCAGTTTCCGGAACCCCTCTAGAATTGCAGACTCCACTTTCAATGAATGAAATCGTAAGAGCCTTTGCTGTAACTAGATTTCTTTTGCCAACATCAACGATAAAAATTTCTGGTGGAAGAGAAATAAACCTCAAAGATGATGGCGAGGAGCTTTTGTTAAGCGGGGCTAATGGAATTATTAGTTCAGGATATCTCACTATTGGCGGAAATGACATGAAAAAAGATTTAGAAATGTTGCAAAGGATAAACCTTGAAGCCTAAGCTGGCTTTTGTAGAACCGTTACTAGACAAAATCAAAAAAGACAATCTTTATCGCAAGATGCATAATGTAAGGAACAAAGGGCCATACATCTACATCAACAACAAAAAATTACTAAATCTTTGCTCAAATGATTATCTTGGTCTTTCTAGGATACGCCGGTATTCAGATCAATTACAAACAAGTTCTAGACTAGTAGCTGGAAACGATACATCGTTTAATATATTTGAAAAAAAATTGGCGCGTCACAAATCTCAGGAAAGATCATTAATTTTTCCAACTGGCTATATGGCAAACCTTGGTGCCATCTCAACTATAGTTAGAGAAAATGATGTCATTTTTAGCGATGAGCTAAATCATGCAAGTATAATCGAAGCATGCAGACTAACAAGGGCCAAAGTGTTAGTGTATAAACACAATAATATTGATGATTTAATTTCAAAAATAAAGCAAGAAAGCAGACGAAAGTTTGTGGCCACTGAAGGCGTTTTTAGTATGGATGGCGATATTGCCAACCTAAAACAAATTTCAGAAATCACTGAAAAAACTAACTCCATACTGATATTAGATGATGCACATGGGGATTTTACACTTGGAACTGATGGAAAGGGCACCGCCAATCATTTTAAAATCTCAAAAAAAATCGATCTGTACGTTAGCAGCCTAAGTAAAGGACTAGGCTCATTTGGAGGCTATGTAGCATCTCAAAATAACGTTATAGAGCTACTCATCAACAGATCAAAGCCGTTTATCTATACATCTGCACTTCCATCATTTCTTGTAAAAGATGCTATGCAAAAATTTGATTCAAATAGAGAAAAACAACAAGAAAAACTTCAACAAAATACAAATCTTTTTAGAAATGGATTGGAAAATATTGGATATGACATTAATTCGATTACTCACATCATACCAATAATTATAGGAAAAGAAAAGACCGCATTAGAGTTTGGAAAATACTTGTTTAAGAAAGGAATTTTTGCTCAACCTATAAGATATCCTACAGTGAGTAAAAACAAAGCAAGAATCAGACTTTCTGTAACTGCCTGGCTTGAAAAAAATCAGATTGAAAAAGCTTTAGATGTGTTTGAAATGGCCGGAAAAAAATTCCAGATTATCTAAATTAACGTTGTAAATCAAAGCCAAGAAACATCGGGGAACCAACATAAAATGCAATACCGATTATAACTGCTAATACGATGCCCACTAAAACGAGTCGCTTATTCACAATGTTATGATTTTGGCCTCAGATAAAAATCAAATGAATGATTTTGGAAACAAATTGGAAGAAGGCTTTAATAAAAAAACACTGAGCTTGGTTTATGGCAGATATAACTATAGCAATTGCTGCACTAGCTGGCCTAGGATCATTTGTTGCCCCATGTATTTTGCCTATGATTCCAGCATTTCTTGCATATATTTCAGGAACAACCATTACTGAGCTTCATCAAAAAGGTAATGTGACACTTTCAATAAACAGAACAAATATCATCTTAAACACAGTATTTTTTGTTTTAGGTTTTTCAGTTGTTTTTTCTGCCATAGGAGTACTAATTAACAGCGTTTTGTCTAGTTCTGCTACAGATCTAGTAACCACACTGAATCAAATTGGCGGCATAATAATAATAGGATTTGGAGGATTTCTGTTGCTTTCAACAAAGTTTGCATCACTAAACGTTGAAAAAAGATTCTTTCCTAAGAAAACAAAATCAAGCTATCCACTTTCTTTTCTGTTTGGGTTGGCGTTTGCTGCGGGCTGGACACCATGTGTAGGACCAGTACTTGGCACAATTCTAACGTTGGCTGCAACCACTCCTGCAATGTCATTTAATCTCTTACTTGCCTACTCTTTAGGACTAGGAATACCCTTTATTTTGATGGGAGTATTCTTTTCAAGAGCAACCAGAATAGTTCGTGCAATGAATAAACACCTAAAGTATTATTCGTTAATTCTAGGCGCATTTATCATAGTTCTTGGCATACTAGTTTTTACAAATCAACTTGCATACATTGCAAATTTCCCATTGTTGAACGAGTTAGTGTTGTTAGGGTAATCATATGAAAAATGAGATAAAAACAGCAATTGTTTTAGGCGTAATAATTTCTGCCATTGTTGGTACACTGAGTTTTGCGTTTTCAATAATTGAGACTCAATCACCGCAAGCACTAAATGATGATTTACAAAAACAAACAATTGACAAAAGTGGTTTTAAAAAAGCGCCAAAGATTGTCGGCATAGCAGATTATATTAATACAACCCCTGAAGAGTTAGAAAAAGAGATCCAGAGAAAGGTGGTGTTATATGACATATGGACGTATAGCTGCATTAACTGCATACGAACTCTTCCATACATCACAGCATGGAATGAAAAATATGCCGACGATGGATTGTTAATAATTGGCATCCATTCCCCTGAATTTGAATTTGAAAAAGATGTAAAAAATGTTCAAATGGCAGTTGAAAAATATGGAATCAAATATCCTGTTGTTCTAGATAATGAGTGGCAAACGTGGAAAGCATTTGAGAATAGATATTGGCCGCGAAAGTATATAGCTGATTATGAAGGATACATACGCTATGACCACATTGGGGAAGGCGAATATCAGGAAACTGAGAAAATCATACAACAATTATTAGAAGAAAGAGCAATGTCTCTAGGTCTTAATGTAGCTTCAGCTGAATCACTAGTCGACATTGAAGAATTTCAGCATACAACTTTTAGAACGCCAGAATTATACTTTGGATACAAATTTGCGTCAGGAAGGAATCAGTTAGGAAATTCTGAAGGATTTAATCCAGAAAACGATGTCACGTATTCAAGTTCTGACAATATACAACAACACTATTTCTATTTGGATGGTACATGGAAAAACTTGGAAGGAAGTATGAAATTAGTTTCAGAAAATGGAAGAATAAAACTATCATACTTTGCAAAAGAGGTCAATATTGTTACTTCAAACAAAGGGGACTTGACAATACTTCTTGATGGAAACAAAATACCTCAGAGTCATGCTGGAAAAGATGTTAGTTCTGATGGAAATCTGTACACATTAGAGCCTAAACTCTACAATGTTGTAAATAGCAACAGTGCTGAAAACCACACATTGGAAATCATTGTAAATTCCCCAGGATTTGAAATCTATACGTTCACGTTTGGATAGACCTGCTTTCTTAACTACCCATAAAGAGGATCCTTGCTAGCGAGATAAAGAAAAAGATCCATTTGAATTAGAACCGAATACATTAAGATCTTGACCGAATTAGTTAGCTTCTAACGCATAAAATTGTATACAATATATTATAAAGATCGTTTGTTATATTATAACATGCAGAAAGCAACAAAAAATCACTCCAAACACGATAATCTCTCTTCTGAAGAGACTTCCGATGTAAAAGAATTCTATACCAACAAAAAAGAACACAAAGTTTCAACACTCAAAGATTTAATCAACGAGTTAGATAGTTAACCTAGATTGTGGAAGTTTGAATATTCTATTACATTTGTTAAACGGTACAGAAAGCTTGATCACACCATGCAAAATCGTGTAAAAACTGCATTGACAGAATTAAGTGCACTTGATGATCCAAGGCTAGCAGGCGTATTCAAACAAAGCATGAAGGTTTTTGCGTATGAATTTGGAAGAAATTACAGGTTGTTGTATGCAGTAAGATTCGAAGACAAGGTTATTGAATTAATTCGTGTAGGAGATCACAAATTGGCATATGGAAAAGATTGATTCGAAGCAGTCAAGACCTGCTCATCCTAAGAATCAGAAGTCCGTTTCTGTGTAATCGTACTACAAATGACTCATAAAAATCTCAGAATTCCTTGATTATCAATCATGTAACCACAGAGTAATGTCACTAGAGTTACATACCAAGTTGTTACAAATTTCTTTAAAAGCAATTTGTTTACCATATTAAGGGAAACTTTGGGTTCGTTCATTAGTAAGTGGGATCAGAAGATCAACACTGGAAAATTATCGCAAAAAGTAATGGATAAGGTAAAACCTGAAGCTCCGCTAAGAAATAAAATTGATGACGCGCAGAAAAAATTACAGTTTCAAGTAACTAAACTAAGTACTATAACAGAAAAATTACAGCAAAAACACGATGCAGTATTTAAAAAAATTGTAGAAGCCCAAAAAACAAACAATCATACCTATGCAAGAGCATATGCAATTGAGCTTGCAGAAATTCGAAAAATGAACAACATGGTAAATAATGCAAAGCTTGCAATGGAACAAATTCAAATTAGGCTCAACACAGTTTCTGAATTAGGTGATGTAGTAGTAACACTCAGTCCTTGTATGTCTGTGATAAAAGGACTAGGCGCATCACTTGGTGGAATAATGCCTGATGCAACTGCATCTATGCAGGATTTGTCAAACATACTAAGTGGTGTGTTATCAGGGGTATCACTAACTCCACATGAGTCAATGTTTACTTCAACACAAGGAAGCACTGAAACACTGGCTATACTAGAAGAGGCACAAGCAATTATTGAGGGACAAACAAAGAAAAGCATTCCTGAATTGCCATTTGATTTGCAAGGAAAGAGTGCACAGAAAAAAGGAACGCTTATCTAGATTTTTTCTTGCTAATTTGAATTAATAATTTTTTTATTCTAAATATTGTTGGATAGCTGTATCCTCTTCTCCTATAGTTTGCAATCATCATTTTCCAGTTTTTTAGCCTCCATTGAGCTTGTTCTGCAGTAACTAGATGGATTTCCTTTTTTACAATGCTTTTTCTGCCCACTTTAAGGACACCCGCATCTTTAGCTGACCACCTGTTTTTGGCAAACTTCAAACCAGATAAGACCACTTCAAGTGGCATTTCTTTGAAATACTCTTTTAATTTTTTAAGTTGTTCATCAGTTATTGGTTGCGAAACTGGCAAAATGACATCCATGTTGTTACTTAATTTATTAAATTACGTCATTTAATAAATTCACGCTAAACCATATTTTACAACAA
>VHBM01000057.1 GCA_016871975.1 Nitrososphaerota archaeon
ATACTAAACAATGCTGCGTGGCTTGTAACAAACAAGGCAAGCGACATTCAGGAAATCGAAAAGGCTGCCCATCTTGGCCTTGGTCTAAAAAAACCGTTATTTGAGACTGCAAAAGAGTATGGAATTTCAAACATTGTAAAAGAGCTAGAGAGTCTTGCTACAAAGTATGGCAAGTTTTACGAGCCAGACTCTTTGCTTGTTTCTATGAAATAGAAAATTTCTATTTTGAAATTTGTTTTAGAATATACTTTACTGCCTCTTTTGGTGTATCAACACCTACAATTTTTACGTTTTTTCTGTGATCCACATATTTGTCAATAAAGGCATCAACTGTACCACCCATATTTTTGATGGCAACAATTGGTTTGTAGTGCATGTATGACGCACAGGTCTCAGAAAGTGTTCCAGAGCCACCACCAATTATTATGACACCATCTGCAGAAAGTGCTGTAAGAAAGTCTCTTGTCAGTCCCATCCCAGTTGGAATTACAATATCACAGTACTTGTTTGCATGAGATGGATCATCTTGTGGAATTATTCCAACAGTTAGTCCCCCTGCATCATGTGCGCCATGACTTGCTGCCTCCATGACCCCGCCAAGGCCACCTGATATCAGCACTGAATCAGATTTTGCAATTTCTTTTCCTGTCTCATATGCAATTTTTTCATGTTCTGGCGTGCATCCGTTTACATTATGACCAATTACCAAAATTTGTCGCTTTTTTGCCACTTGATTAGATCACAAAACCCATATCAAATATCTTTCCAAATTTAGATCCAACAAAACGTAAAGGATATTAAATCAGACCGAAAAGAACTGACATGGAAAAACGAACAATGCCGATTTGTTTTACAAAAGAACAATACAAGACCATAGAAGAGTTTGCAAAAAAGCACGGAATGGTAAATGCAAGTCAGGCAATAGAGAAAATCCTAGACGAAAACTAATTACCTAATTCTTTCTGTTTTATCTTTATGATATTCAAGTCAAAACCTGAATTTTGCACCGTATGCAAAAAACAGATTACACACAAGCACAAGGCAAAAAAGGAATGGAATGTCAAGTCACCTCTTTGCGGTAACTGTTATGTTGACAAAATGAAGGAATCCTATGACGCAAGTTTGCATCAAAATTGCGTCACATGCGGTACAAGACACAAAGTAACTGATCTTTGGGAGCCTAGATGGCAGTGGGACATGACAGGCCTTTTGTGCAAAAGCTGTTTTGATAAAAAAGAAGAAGACTTTACAAAAATGAAAAACTTTTGTTGTATTTGTGGGGCAAAGCTTGGCTTTCTAAGATACAACCCAAAAGGAAAATGGAACCTTGATGGCCAGTTGTGTAGAAATTGTTGGGATACACAAAAAGCAAAAAATGATTAAAGATGAGGTTTTTTAAAAAATTTCGATGCGATCAGTGTGAAAAGACATTTTCTCAGCAAGAACAACTAATGCAACACATTCAAGTTATCCATAACAAGGATATTCCATATGATTGCAAAGAGTGTAACAAAACTTTTCCTAGCATGGAAGATATGCGAACCCATCTTCAACGTTTTCACAGCTACAAAAAAGACAGATAGTCTAAACAGCTTTTATTGATTTGACTATTGGCGCACGAATTTTTGTAAACACCCTAAAACCACAAATGCACTTTATCTCAGGCAATCTATTTAGCTCAGTATTGCTAACATTTGTTCCACATCTCAAGCACGAATAGTTTACATCAAACTTTGCAGTTTGTGGCTCTTCGGCTTGTAGTTCTTGTGATTCGTTTTCTGATTCGTCTACCATATTTTTTCAGCTACTTTTTCCGATAATTTAAGTCAATGATAGCTCGATATAGACGTCATCTGGGATTTTCAATCTCATAAGCTGTCTTATTGCCTTGTCATCTGCATTTATGTTAATTATTCTTCGATGCATCTTTAGCTCCCACTTTTCATAGGTTTCAGTGCCGTTTCCACAAGGAGATTTTCTTGTAACAACGTTTAATTTTTTTACTGGAAGCGGAGTTGGGCCCTTTATCTTTACACCAGTTTTTTTACCAATTCCCATTATTTCTGAACAAACACCATCTAATTTTGGCAAGCTTGTACTTGTTAATTTAACACGAGCTGTTTGAGTCATAGAAAAACACTTACGGCTTGTGTTCTTCTGTGATTTCTTTTACAACGCCTGCAGCAATTGTTGCACCCATATCACGCAGTGCAAATCTTCCCAGCTCTGGGAAGTCTTTGAATGTTTCAATACATGTTGGTCTGACCGGTCTTATCTTTACAATTGCCGAGTCGCCAACTTTGAGGAATTTTGGATTTTGTTCTTCAACTGCACCAGTTGCTGGATTTATCTTTGCCTCAAACTCTGTTAGTGTTGCTGCAACCTGTGCAGTATGGGCATGCATTACCGGTGTATATCCTGGTGCAATAGCTGTTGGATGATGAATTACTATAATTTGTGCTTTGAATTCTTTTGCAACCTTTGGTGGTGAGTCTGGTGTGCCAAGGACGTCGCCTCGTTTGATATCTTTTTTCTCAACACCTCTCAGGTTAAATCCAATGTTGTCGCCTGCTTCAGCAGATGGCATCTGAGTGTGATGAGTCTCAATTGATTTTATTTCTCCAATTACTCCTGATGGCATGATGATTACTTTGTCGTTTGCTTTCATTTTTCCTGTCTCTACACGACCAACAGGTACTGTTCCTACTCCGGTAATAGAATAAACATCTTGGACTGGAACTCGCAGTGATTTTCCTACCGGCTTTTCTGGAACTGCAAAGTCATCAAATGCTAGAAGCATTGTTTTTCCTTTCCACCATGACATATTTGCTGATGGTTTTACAAGATTATCTCCCTTCCAGCCAGAAATTGGAATTATTGGAACATTTTCTAGTTTGTAGCCTACTGACTTTACTAGTTTTTCTGCCTTGTCTTTTGCAGCTTTGAATACATCTTCTTTGTAATCTGCTGCATCCATTTTGTTAATTACTACAATCAGTTGGCCTACGCCAAGTGTTTTTAGCAAAAATGCGTGCTCCCTTGCCTGTCCGCCTGGTGCAATCGCAGTGTCTGTTTCTCCTTCCTTTGCAGACAAGACCAAAACTGCACAGTCTGCCTCTGAAGCACCAGTAATCATGTTTTTGATAAAGTCTCTATGTCCAGGTGCATCAATTAGTGTGAAAAAGTATTTTGGAGTTTCAAATTTTTGAAAAGCAAGATCAATTGTAATACCCCTTTCTCGTTCATCTTTAATGTTGTCCATTACCCATGCATACTTGAATGTGTCACCTTTTCCAGTCTTTTCTGACTCGGCTGCATGTTGGGCTATGGTTCGCTCATCAATTAGGCCCAAGTCCATCAGAAAGTGACCCATGGTTGTTGACTTGCCGTTGTCTATGTGACCCGTTACAATCAAGTTTAGGTGGGGTTTATCTGCCATATCGAACTCCTTATGGCAGGGGTTTTATTACCATTTCGATTATTTTGAAAAATAATCAAGCTTTTTTCAATTTTTTATGATCTAAAAAATTCCAAAAAGTTACATATACATAAATCAAAGAAGTCCTTGGAAAAACCATGAAAATTACTGTTTCTGTTATCAAGGCGGATGTTGGTGGAATTGGTGGTCACACAAGACCAAGTGATGAGCTCTTAAACGCTGTAAAAAAAACTGTCAAAAACGCAGGAAACTTGTTGATTGATTCGTATGTTGGGTACTGTGGCGATGATGTTCACATTGTCATGACTCATACAAAAGGAGTGGACAACAAGGAGATACATCAGCTTGCTTGGAATGCATTTTCTGAGGGAACCAAAGTTGCAAAAAATGAGGGACTGTATGGTGCAGGTCAGGACCTTCTAAAGGATTCTTTTTCTGGAAACGTAAAGGGTATGGGCCCAGGCGTTGCAGAAATGGAGTTTGAGGAAAGACCAAACGAGGCGTTTACTGTTTTTGCTGCAGACAAGACAGAACCAGGCGCCTTCAATTATCCATTCTATAGGCTATTTGTTGATGCCCTAAGTAATACTGGACTGATTGTAAACAAGTCACTTGCACAGGGTGTTAAATTCAACATAATGGATGTTGAAAAAGGAGAGATAGCCGAACTTGTCTTATGGCAAGACAAGCCTGTTTTAGAGGCTGCACTGATGTACCCTGGACGTTATGTTGTGTCTACAATTTACACAAAAGACAACGAGCCAATAGTTGCATCATCAACAGACAGACTACACAACATAGCCGGTACCTATGTAGGAAAAGACGATCCAATTTGTATTATAAGAACTCAGAAAAAATTTCCTGCCACTGAAGAGGCAGGTAGCGCTTTTAACAATCCACACTATGTGGCAGGCAACACAAGAGGCAGCCACCACATGCCATTGATGCCAGTCAAGCTAAACTCTGCTGCATCAATTGATTATTGCATTCCAATTGTAGAGGCACTTGTCTTTAGCATGCATAATGGAAAACTTGTTGGGCCATTTGATGGATTTTCAACTCCAGACTGGGACTATGTAAGAGAGGTTGCAACAAAAAGGGCACTAGCAATGCGCAGCCAGGGATTTATCCATCCGGCAACACTTGTCCCAGCAGAACTAGAATATGCCGAAGGCTATAATGCCATAATCGATGTTCTAAAAAGCAAGATGAAGCCATTTGGCTCAAAAAGTCAGGGAATGAAAAAAGGATCTTATGAAGATCCCGATTAGAGCATTATCAGAAAAAATACAGCGTTGTGTTCATTGTAATCATCAATAAAGTTAAATGAAAACACTTTCCTAGGAAATAGTAAGATGCGCGACTTTGATGCATTATACAAGGTAAAGGCACTTGTGGCAACAGGCGTAGCTATAGTATCTGTATCTCACTTTATCACAGGATTGTTTGGCCAAACAATTCCAAGTGTAGTTATGTCATTTTTCAAAGAAGCCACAGGATCACTTATTGTTGCAGCTGTCTTTCTTTTTGCAATCATGTGGTTTTTAAAAGCACGTCCACAACACAAGCCAAAAAAATACACAGTGATTAGCTATGATGTTTTTGGAAAAGAATCATCAATTGATGGCTTGCGCAGCGAATTTAAGAATCATGATGTGGCGTGGAGCTTTATGAAGCAATACAAATCACTGTATCCGCTGTACAACTTTGCGCTAGTATCTGACCTCCCACACTCTAATCGAAAAACCATATTCAGGTACATCTAAGATATCATAGTGACTCAAACTTTTATTCAACGAGTCATAAAAAATCCAGAATGAAGTTTTCCATAATCGTAGATACATTTGAAAAAATGGAAAATACTACAAAAAGACTAGAGCTAACACA
>VHBM01000058.1 GCA_016871975.1 Nitrososphaerota archaeon
AGGTACTGCTAAAAAACATTGAAGAAATGATTACCGAGGCAACAAAGGCAAGGGGAGGCATCTGGGAGCCACTCCAAGACGTATACAATTCTGTAAATGAGGCATATCTTTCGCTTGGAACAACTACGGTTGATTCAGTGGCACAGGCAGCACCTGCAGTAATGCAAGTTGATGTTAATGTCAAGCGCGTAGTTGATGTAACAATTCCTGCGCTAAATGTTGTAGAAAAGGACACAAAGTCAATGCCTTATGGATTTGCAGATACCAACGCCTCAATAGACAGAGCTGCAAAACAGATCAAAGTTATGCTTCCAAAAATATGCAAGGCAGCAGAGTATGAAAATTCGATTTTTAGCCTGGCAAAGGCACTAGAAAAGACACAAAAGTTGCTAAATGCGCTAGAAAACGTAATAATTCCACAATATAGGCTGAGAATTAAATTCATTTTATCTACGCTTGAGGAAAGGGAAAGAGAAGAGTTCGCAAGGTTAAAAAAAGTCAAGGCAGCGATTGAAAAGAGAAAGTAATGGCAAAAGATGAAATAAAAAAACTATTGGACAACTCAAAGCGAGTCTTACAACAAGACTATGATCATTTTGAAAAAACAATAAAAGATGATCTAGCTACTTTCAAGAAAAAAACACTTGATAAAATTTGAATGCAAAATTCCCTTCTCATGATTTAAATATGGAGATTTAAGGAGGTCACTTGACAATGAAACCTATCATGTATGTTCTTTGGGCAACATTAGGTATTTCTCTTATCGGACTGGCAGGAGTTGCATATGCACAAGAAGCTGAAGGCGGAAGTGCAGATGCAGGTTCAAAGCTTATCGGTGCAGGTCTTGCATTTGGTCTTGCAGCTGGTGGTGCAGGTGTCGGACTGGGATATGTCGGTTCAGCAGGTCTTGCAGTAATTAGCGAAAATCCAGCGCTCCAGTCAAAAGTATTCATATTCATAGGCATGGTAGAGTCCATTGCAATCTATGGTATAGTCATGATGTTTATCATCTTGGGCCAGTAAGAAAATCATTTCAAAAAAATTTTTAAAAATTATTTTCTATTTGTATTTTAGCTGATTTACATCTAATAGTCTGTTGCAGTAACGGCACCTAAGAACACGGCCGTCCTTATCAATTACATCCATGACAGATTCTATGTGCTCGCTGCTGTTTGTAACACAATCAGGATTGGAGCATCGAAAAATTCTTTCTATCTCATTTGGCAATGAAACACGTCTTTTTTCAACAAGCTTGTAGTCTTTGATAATGTTTACAGTAGCATTTGGAGCAATCACAGCAAGCTTGTTTGTATCGTCATCTTTTAGAAATCTGTTTTCTACCTTGATGATGTCTTTTTTCTTGTATTTTCCGCTTGGAACATTTAGTGCTATTGTTATCAAACTTCCATCTCGTCCATCAATGCCTAGCGCATCTAAAACCTTGATACCTCTTCCCTCATCGATATGATCAATTACGGTTCCTTCCTTTATGCGACGAACGATAAGCTCGGACTCTTGCATCAGAATACTTTGTATACTCACCTGTATATATCATTGAAAGAATGAACGAGTTTTTTCAAAAAGACATAATCTCTGTACGAGATTTAGACAAGCAAAAACTCGAGGTAATCTTTGAGGCCACAAATAAAATAATAGCTATGGACCCTGCCAAGCGCCGAGAGATTGCAAGAGGAAAGACACTAGGATATCTTTTCTATGAGCCAAGCACCAGAACACGACTTAGCTTTGAAGCTGCTATGGCATTAATTGGCGGAACATCGCTTGGAATTTCTGACGTATCGTCTTCTTCAACTCAGAAAGGCGAAAGCCTTGCAGATACAGTAAAAATAATGTCAATTTATTCAGATGTTCTTGTTTTGCGACACTCCCTTGATGGTTCTAGCAGATTTGCGGCAGAAGTTTCATCAAAACCTGTAATTAATGGCGGAAGTGGGACAGAAGAACATCCAACACAGGCAATCCAGGACTTGTTTACAATTAAAAAAGAAAAAAACAAAATCGATGGTCTTAAAATTGGTATAGTTGGCGATCTAAAATACGGCAGAACAGTCTACTCGTTATTGCATGCACTTGGCAACTATAACGTCGAAGTACACCTGATATCGCCGCAGGCACTAAAAATACGGCTAGACTCGACATATGATATCAAAAAGCGGCTTTCCTTTACAGAATCAACCTCACTTGAAGAGTATATTGATGATCTGGATGTAGTCTATGTGACAAGAATACAAAAAGAACGATTCCCAGACGAAGAAGAGTATCTAAAGGTAAAGGGAAGCTATGTCATAGGCCTTGATATGGTAAAGAAAATGAAAGAAGACGCAATTATCTTGCATCCTCTACCAAGACTGGATGAAATTTCAGTAGAGGTTGATAAAACAAAGCAGGCAAGATATTTCAAGCAAGCAGAATATGGCAAATACACAAGGGCGGCACTACTTGGTCTTCTTCTTAATGAAAGTGGATTTTAGAAAAAGCTGTTCTGCTAATTACCAACAATCCAATTATTGATACAAAAAATACAACGATTATAGCACCAAATTCTGGAACAACAACTAGGCCAAACTCTGTACTAGAACCACTTCCACGTATGTTATCAAATTTTATTATTGTTGGGCCTTCTTGGCCTTCCAAAAACGTGTATTCTTCATAGTCGCCGCCTACCGTTGCTGTGCCAGACTTTTTGTGAATCTCTTTTCCATTCTGAACTATCACAAAATCATAGGTAGACTGCCTTAATGGCTCCCCTGTAGCACCGCTACGTATTGTAAAAATAAATTTCACATTTTTCTGTGGCTCAATCACAACTGGCTCCCATGACAAATCCACTTGAAATTCTTCATTTTTTGTAAATGATTTTAATGGAAACTCGACTGCCTGACTTGACTCTAGTGTAAATCTTATACTTGATGGAATATCCTCACCTGATTTTTTTAATTCATTTTTTAAAAACCTTAGATGATCCTGTAGCAAAACAAAATGTACTATTCTGTCATTTTCATCAGAATAATCATCAATTGTCACAGAAGACTTGAAAAGCTCAATTCCGTTTACTTTACCGCTATATCCTGGCGACAAAAACTTTGCATAGTTTTTTGAAAAATGAACCTCCTCATGCACAACTGGAATATGTGATATGTTTTGCTCACTCCAGTCAAAAGGCATCTCAAACTCTAGAACATTTTCATCTGATTTATAGTCAAAATATGAAATATTGTCAAAATAAGACGTGATTTGAAATGTTGTTTCATCTTCATAATGAGTAGTTTGTACTGTACTGACATCAACTACCTGCACTGAACTCTCCAACATGCTAGATACACCATCAATTGATGTAATTTCAATCTCAAAATGGAATAATCCACCTTTATCAAATGATGGTGATAATATCTGAAGAGGTTGGGTGTCAGTATGCCATGCGCCAAAAGAGTTTTGATCTCCTGATACTTTTGATTCAGATTCTGTTTTAATCATATCAATTGATAAGGAACCTTGTGGTGCAAAAAAATAATCCCGCACAACCAATTCATTATTATGAAAAACTGCCAAAAGAAGTGTGATATTTTCTACACTTTCGCCAGTTTCTTTATCATACGCATTAATTCTAAGTTTCTTATTTTCTGTTTCCTCAAAATATAACGGCAGCTCGACATTAACCAGAATTTTTCTTCCATCAAAGTCAAATGTTGTTGCATCCAAGCCAAGACCATGACCATATACATTACTGATAAAAAATGTAGATCCTGCTAGGAAAATCAATACTATTTTTACTAGATTCATTTTCTAGAGAGCAACCAGCTTTATATTATCCATTTTCTTGTTTGTCTGAAAGTCTTTTGTAATTGTACAAACCCTTTCTGCATCTCCATCTAGTATGAAAAGCTCCATGCACTTGTCTCCCTCTATCTTGCTATGCAGGTGTGTTGTAATCAAATCCTCAAAGCTGTGCTTTATCCCAGATACTATATCGTCAAACTCGTCATTATGAACCACAAGTAATATTGCATGTACAGTTCCTGAAAGAATTCCTTTTTGTTTTTCTTCTGCAACAAAACTCCGAATCCCTGCTCTTATTGCCTCAGACCTGCCAGAAAATCCCATTGACTTTTGCAACCTATCAAGCTCAGATAGTATATCGTCATTTAGTGAGATTGAGACTATCGGCATGTCCTCGCTATTATTAAACATCTTATAAATTTAGTAGCTAAAATTATTAATTTTTTTTAGATTTATTAATAACATCAAGGCGCCTCAGGCGTGGATACGCAAACAAAGGCAGCCATAATAGCAATTGCAGTAGGATTGATTTTGATAAGCCTTTCAGGCGGACTTACTACAGACATTTTCAGCTTTCTATTTGGGAGCATCCTACTAGTCAGTACAGAAAACACAATCCTAATTTTGTCACTTACAGGCTCGATTCTAATCGTAATTTTGCTTTTGTTTAGAAATCTAATCTACTCTACCTTTAATGAAGAGCAGGCAAAGGTTAGTGGGATTCCTGTTGAAAAGATAAACTACCTTATTGTATTTCTTGCAGGAATTACAGTTGTAACATCGATTCAGCTTGTTGGAATTTTGCTAATCTCTGCACTGTTTGTAATACCCAATGTAACTGCGATAATGTACAGGCGCAGCTTTAAGCAAACAGTACTTGTCTCAATATCCTTTGCAGTTTTTTCTGTTGTAACAGGTATAGTATTGTCTTATGTTTTTGATATAACGCCATCAGGAGCTATCGTACTTTTACTAATTGCAATATTTGCAGCTACCCTTGGCATAAAATCTAGTGGATTGATTGCTAAATTAACAGCGTGATTAATTATTCTAAAAGCGAATCGATTCTTCTTTTATCACGAATACTTTTTACAAAAAATAGTGACGTTGCTATAATTCCCATTGAAATTAGTGGTGATACAAACTCTGCATATCTTATCTTGATTTTTTCAGCTTGTAGCTGAGTTGGCTGTAGTATGGGATTTTCTGTTATCATTATAAGACCAATTTTGTTTCCTTGTTGTTCAACAAACCAAACATTATTCTTATCATCAGAAGTCATAAACTGTGTAAACGACTGTGCGGTTGGTAGCTCTACTTCAATCAAATTATCATTTTGCGGATCA
>VHBM01000059.1 GCA_016871975.1 Nitrososphaerota archaeon
TTTTTGTAGCATCATCAACCTTTACCTGCTCTTGAATCTCTCGCTCAAATCCTTCTTCTTTTGTTTTTTGAGTTGCATCTATTCCAAGTTTTGATCCTAGATTAAGTAGGGGAGATGCAGGATCCAACGTATCTGTTGGAGTTTTATCAATTATCATAATATCCCGTGATGCATCAGCCCGTGTAGTTATTGCCCAGATGACATCGTTTATGTCATGCACATTTACATCATCATCAACCACGACAAAAATTTTAGTTAGTGAAAGCTGTCCTAACCCCCATAATCCCATCATTACCTTTCTTGCTTGTCCTGGATAGCGTTTTTTGATAGAAATTATTGCAAGACCCTGAAACCATCCCGAAGCAGGCATGGAAAAATCTACAACCTCTGGCTGGAACATCCGAATTAACGGTAAGAAGGAGCGCTCTATTACTTTACCAATGTAAGCATCCTCCAAAATCGGTTTTCCGACTATGGTTGTAAGATAAATCGGCTTTTTTCTTTGCATCATTCCAGTTAAGGTAAATGTTGGATACGGCTCTTTTGGAGTATAGTATCCTGTATGATCCCCAAATGGTCCCTCATCTCTGATATCAAAAGGATCAACATATCCTTCTAATACAATTTCTGCATTTACGGGAACCTCCAAGTCAATTGTTTTACATTTTACAGTTTTGATTCCTTTTTTTCTTGTAATGCCAGCAAACACAAACTTGTCTAGTCCCTCAGGAACAGGTGCAACTGCAGAAAAAATTGTTGCGGGTTCTCCTCCTATTACTATTGCAGCCTCGATTTTTTCTCCTTTTTCTTTTGTAATGTCATGATGATGTGCACCACGCTTGTGTTTTTGCCAGTGCATTAATGCATGCTTGCTGTCCAATACTTGCATTCTGTAAACTCCAAGGTTTCTTACGCCTGTCTCTGGATGTTTTGTAATAACACATCCAAACGTTATGAATCGTCCTGCATCTTTTGGCCAAGTTTTTAGAATTGGAATCTTGTCAAATGACGGTGAATCATCAACAACTTCTGTCACTGGTCCGTCTTTTTCTAACTTTGGGAAAACATCTCCCATTTTTGCAAGTTCTGGCAATTTTTTTATTTTATTAAAAACACCAGAGGGCACTTCCATCTTTGTCATATCTACAATTCGTTGACCAATCTCCGTAAAATCTGATATTTCAAGACCCATCTCCAGTCTTTTTAGTGAACCAAAGGCATTTCCTAAAACTGGCATATCATAATCTTTTACATTCTCAAAAAGAAGTGCGGGCCCATTTGCATACATTGTTCTTCTAAGAATCTCTGCAATCTCGAGCTCTGAATCAACTTGAGTAGTTATTCGTTTAAGCTCACCGACTTTTTCTAATTCATCAATAAACTGATGAATGTCATCAAGAGTCACGAATCCATATGAAGGCGCTGACAGTATAAGCTTAACTAGATTTATCTAATAATGCAATTTTTGGAAAAAAATTTAACACATGTGTTTTAATTACCAATACTATGTTCTCATACATTGGACGGACAGAAATGTGCAGTATGTAAGGGCAATGGCACAATTGAGCTACTTAATTCACAATGCCCATTCTGTAATGGAACGGGGGAATACTCAAAGACTGCAGAAAGCTATCTAAAATCACACATATGCCAGTGTATATTTTTGGACAGAAAAACATGTCCCTTGTGTACAAAAAAATGTCATCACGATACTCCTAACAAGCCAAAAATTTTGCTAGGTCCTGTTTAGTAATCTAGTTTAATCAATTGGGGGAAGCTCACTTTTTTTATCATGTCCTCCAGAACCAAACTTACAATAAAAACACAAATCAGATTGCATGTAAGTTAATTTTTCAATTTGGATCGCACCAATTTTTAGTGCAATTTTTGTTAGCAATCTATACTTTAGCGGCATTGAAGGTATCACCTCTTTCATGTATACGTCATGATGATCTGGACAGAACTTTAAGGTGACTTTGGCTGGTTCTTTGCTTGTCTGATTAATTGTTTTTGCGACATTGATTTGTTCTCGTATGTATTCATGTTTAGGACAAGGACAGTTTTTCCCTCTAGGATGTTTGTATGCAGGTGTATTCTTCCAATCAAACCCAGGATATTCTTTTTCAAAATCGTCCAATAATCAAAATAGTTCTCAATTGTTTATAAAACTTGATCACTTTTTCAAGTCAAAATTAAACAAAATGTAAATAAACCCCTCATAATCAAAAGAAGCTACATGTCAACTAAATCAAGAACTACAAAAAAAGATCTTGAAGCAAAAATTGCTGAACTTGAAGCAAGAATAGCTCAGCTTTCTACTCAAGTATCTGCCAAACCATCAACACAAGCACCACCTCCACCAAAACAACAAGCACCTCCACAACCAAAACCATCAGCCCAGACACCACCTCCATCAGATACAAAACCAGTTTGGGAACAATGGAAAGACTCTCCAATGGGCAACTGGAATGTCCAAAAAGCAAAGGTGCCAGGCTATGTTAATGCTCCAAACAGATACTATACAAGCAGGGTTGTTCTTCGTGCTGATGTTCCAACAAGTAATTGGAATCTTCAAAAAGCAAAGGTGCCAGGCTATACTCAACCATCAAACAAGTATTTTGCTACTAGAGCAAGATTAGCATATCATCCCCCAGCAAAACAATTTGCTGGATATGGAATTGTTAATACTTAACGCAAACAGTACTGCCAAAACCCTACGCGTGGTATCTTACCGCAAGGATTCTAATTATTAGCACATTTTTCTATTTTTTAAATAAACCAAAACCACAGATAATTATAATAAAACACTCTTGAAAATCGATTAATCCCCAATCATCTGTAAATTTTTTTAATAATTATTTATAAAATTTAGTAAAAAATTGATTGAAAATTGGTATGATCAAAATGTAAATAAACTATGCATATAGTAGGAAATCAATGTCAACTAAGACATCCAAAAAAACTACAAAAAAAGACCTTGAGGCAAAGATTGCCGAATTAGAAGCAAAACTCTCTCAACTTTCATCTCAAGTATCTAGTAAACCATCAACGCAAGCACCACCACCTCCACCAAAACAAACTCCACCCCCACAACCAAAACCATCAGCACAGACACCACCTCCACCAGCTGCAAAACCAGTTTGGGAACAATGGAAGGATTCTCCAATGGGCAACTGGAATATTCAAAAAGCAAAGGTACCAGGTTATGTTAGTGCCCCAAACAGATACTATACAAGCAGAGTTGTTCTTCACGCAGACGCTCCAACCAGTAACTGGAATATTCAAAAAGCAAAGGTACCAGGTTATACTGCACCATCAAACAAGTATTTTGCAACTAGAGTAAGATTGTCATACCATGCACCAGACAAACGATTTGCTGGTTATGGCATGGTAAATACTGCTCAAGGTAAAACATATAGTGCACCACCTCCGCCCCCACCTCCACCCCCACAACAAACATCATCATATTCACAGCAATCTGGAACTCAAAAATCAAAAAAGCAAACACTAGAAGAATATGAACAAAATTATCTAGCTAGATTAGAACAGGACCGACAAGCAGCAGAGATGGCTTCACAGACTGCAGCAGCTGCAAAAGCATCACAAGCTTCAACTAGAGGCTCTATGCCACAAGGTTGGAAACCATAAAACCCTTTTTCATTATTTTACTTAATTTTTAAAAGCATCCAGAACCTCTTTTGAGTGACCTGCTGGTTTTACCTTTGGGAAAACTTTGAAAACCCTCCCTTTCTCATTAACGAGAAATGTACTTCTTGTAACTCCCATGTATTCTCTACCCATAAACTCTTTTTTGCCCCACACGCCAAACTTTTTTGCGACTTCGGCGTCTGTATCAGAAAGCAACACATATGGAATTTTCATTTTTTCACAAAACTTTTTGTGCGATTCTACATCATCTTTGCTGATGCCAATTATCTCAATATTCTCACTTTGAAACTTTTTGTAATCCCTTGAAAATTCATCCGCCTCCGTAGTACAGCCAGGCGTAAAATCTTTTGGATAAAAATAAACTGCATATCTTTTACTTTTGAAATCCGACGATTTGATAATTTTTCCATTTGCATCGGGAAGCTCGAATTTTGGGGCAGGATCGCCTTCCATTATCATATGTAGCTGAACACAAAAATCCCTAATTAATTATTTTTTCACAAAACAGGATTTCTATCTAATCCGAATCTTTTATATGGTAAGTGGCGACGGTTTTGGATATTGGTCAACGGTAGAGCATGGTTTGCAGAGGCAGTAGCTACTTATGCGCTAGTATTTTTTGGTCCACTTTCAATTATTCTATCAGTAGCTGCATTTGGAGACGGTCTTTCTGTTGAATCAATAATAATGATCTCCCTTGGTCATGGGGCAGTAATCGGACTAATGGTGTATGCATTCGGTCACGTCTCTGGGGCACACATCAATCCTGCAGTTACCATTCCGATGATTATAACAAAGAGAATTGGCATAATCGATGGAATCGGATATATCGTTTTTCAAATAATTGGTGGTATAGCTGCCGCATTTTCATTAAAGACAATCTTACCTGAAATTGGCTCAAAAGTAAACTTTGGAGTGCAGGGTGGGCCAAGTGATCTTTTAAACAACGATGCGATGGCAGGTTTAGGCGTTGAAATTATTTTCACATTTTTCCTACTTACAGTTATTTTTATGACTGCTGTTCACAAAAAGGCAGCTGCTGGAATCCATGGACTTTCAATTGGTGGCATGGTATTTTTGCTACACTTGGTAGGTGTTCCATTAACTGGTGCATCAATGAATCCTGCAAGAACATTAGGTCCTGCAATAGCATCAGGATTTTGGGAGTTTCACTGGATTTACTGGGTAGGGCCAATTATAGGCGGAATAATTGGTGGGCTAATCATGAACTATGTCTTTGTAAAAAAGGCAGAAACAGCTTAACTCGATTTCCAAACGTTTTTAAAAATTTGAACAAGCCAAGTATTGGGCTCGTTGCACAGCCAGGACAGTGCGGACGCTTGCGGAGCGTCAGGTCGAGGGTTCGAATCCCTTCGGGCCCGC
>VHBM01000060.1 GCA_016871975.1 Nitrososphaerota archaeon
TCTACAATGTATAATGGAATAAAGTTTCATTTTTGCTGCGCAAGCTGCAAGTGGGCATTTGAGAAAAATCCGGAACAATTTACAAAGACATGAAAGTACAAATCCTTACAACGCCTAGCTGCTCAAATTGTTCTGTTGTTGAAAAGATGCTTGATGAATTTGGAGTAAAATATGAGGTAATTGACGTTACAGAAAAGCCGGAATATTTGCAAAAATATCCAATTTACACTGCACCTGGGATAGTAATTGATGATAAACTAGAGTTTGTAGGTGTGCCAAAAAAAGAAAAATTAAAAGCTAAGATAACAACAAGCTGAGCATGCCACAGGAACTTGATCAAGTAGACATTGCAATTTTAAATTCGCTCATCGAAGATGGCAGAAAGTCATTTCGCCAGATTGGACGGGAAATAAAAATAAGCACACCAACAGTTCAGGCAAGATATCGGCGACTAGTAAATCTTGGTTTCATAAAGTCAGTCTCGCCAGTTTTAGATATGAGCAAATTGGATAAAAAATATCAAAAAGAAATCAAACCCATCTCTCAGGCTAAAACTTCAAAGGTTAAATCGGATGGCAATCTTAGCGTGAAGGTCTCTTGTGATTTCTGCGAGCAGCCAATTAGCGGAAAACCAAAAGTCATGAAATTTGGAGAATATGAAAGATTTTTCTGTTGTACTTCATGCAGATCATTATACAAAGAAAAGTATGGTGGAAGAATACATTCCTTATCAAACTAGATTAATGAATTTTAAAACCAAATTAAAAAAAATCTAACATAACATCTTTATGCAATTCTGTATACAAGTGGTTATGGCAAATATTGTTAACAATATTGACTTGGACAAAGTTTCTCAAACTGTAACAAATGGCAAAAAGGACAAAAACACGCTAAAAAAACCTGTTAAACTACAAGGTCAGTGGAATTTTGATCCAAACAAAGGGTATCAGTTCAAGACTGAGCTGTCATTTGAAAAAGGAAAAGAAACAATTGAGATTGATTCTCCTTCATTTCTTGGAGGACAGGGAAACAGATTGGGCCCAATGGCTTATTGCATAGCTGGAATTACCTCGTGCTTTATTGGCACATTTGTTGGAATTGCAGCACAAAAGGGAATCAAGCTAACAAAGCTTGCCGTTAATACAGAATGCAAAATTAATTTTGCAAAAACATTTGATGTATCAGATGAGCCAATTACAGAAGGAATTGATTTTGAAATTGACGCTCAAAGCCAAGATGGTGATAGAAAAAAACTAGAAGAAATCATACAACTTGCAGAAGAAAGATGCCCCGCAATATACAGCATGAGCCACGTAATCAAAGTAAATACTAGAATAAAATGAAAATAGTCTAATTCAATATCTAAGACAATTTAGTATTTGATCAACAATTTTCTAATGCATCATTTAATGATGCGATCACAAGACCGAAGAAATCATGGTAGCTCTAAAACGAAGTTACATAGTTCTGCTAGTAGGCATAGGTACGCTGATAGCAGGCTCACTAGTTTTAGGAGTTAACGCAAGCACGCTGGCAACTGAATTTCTATCAAACAACCTAGTCATAAAACAGGCCACGATTGCACCAGATGAGCAATACACAACAGAAATGGTTTCACAAGTAGGTGGATCTGTTTCTGTACTAATGCGTGGACAGCCATTTGAGGCATCAGTTCAAGGCTTTATTTCAGATAGTGACGGTGCAGTTGTTTGGAAAGACCAGTTTAACGGTGACTACATTGGCAACTTTGATGCAATACAAGGCAAGCAGTACACTATTCAGATAAAAAACACTGGTTCTGAAGAGGTATCTGTAGATGCCATAGTTGGCAACGTTCCATTTATGGGCATTGGCAATGACGCAAAAACAGGCAATGTGGCAGGCACCTTAGCAGGCCTTGGCGCTGGAATTATTGGAATAATAATTCTAATTGCTGGCGGTGTGCTGTTCTTTGCTGACAGAAGAGTAAAGAATGTCGTAGCTGCAAACTAAACTCCAAACACTCTCTTTATTTTATTTTTTTAATTTACTTTTGATGGTATGACATTAAGCGTTACAGTTGAACTAATGTCAGCTAGTTTTCGTATTTTTTTTGTAACAACATCACCTATGTCATTATAGGTTGGAGCCACCACTTTACATATGACCTCATAATAGCCAACAACAAGATCCCCGTCTACCACTCCAGGTATTTTGCTGAGACTGCGTAGGATTTGATATTGATTTCCTTTTTCTGTATGAATAATAATGTAGGCTTCTGCCATCTTTTTTCCTTTCATCAGGTCTTGATTTTTTGCAAAGTTTTCAACTAGGATATCTGTTCGATCTTCTGCCATCAAAGTTATGGTACCTTGAATTTTGTCAAGCTTTCTAATTCGCTTCATAAGATCATTTTTTAAATCAGATTCAGTTTGGGCTTCAATCTTTGCTATTACATCATATAGACCAAAAGTGCCATGTGCACTTTTCACATTTGATATTGCTCTAAGATTTGAAACTACGTAATCATCAAAGCCTGGCTCGCAACTTAAAAGAACATATGCCTTTGACATCAACTCGCCCTTCTCATTCTTGACCTTCGATTGCCATCAAGGTGAGAGTTGATCTTATCTTTTCTATTTTACGAATTTTCCAAGTAATGATTTCTCTAAGTGGTTCTACTTTATCTGCTACTACTTTAGCTAAAATATCATATGCTCCAAATGTACCATGTACTTCTTTGATACCTTCCATCATTTTTAGTTCAGAGATGATTTTTTCTTCAGCGCCAAGCTCACAGTTTATTAAAACATATGCAGTTGCCAGAGCTGTAAACCTCCAACGCTCATAGAATTATTATGACTAAATAATATTTAAGCGATATTTTGTTTTACTGAATAATTATGAAAAAATTTATGAAAAATACTTTTTTTTGTTTAATTACTAAAATATGCTATTCTAAACAAAATATGTTTAGGTATTTCTTAGTATTAATTAAAAATGTGATTTAGATGAATAGATGTGAGTGGGCAAAAGACGAACTGATGATAAAATACCATGACAACGAGTGGGGGATTCCGGTCCATGATGATAGAAAACTCTTTGAGATGTTAATTCTTGAGGGGGCACAAGCGGGTCTTACTTGGGCTACAATTCTGAAACGACGCGAAGGCTATCGCAAAGCATTTGATAATTTTGATCCTATCAAAGTTTCAAAATATAATACTAAAGACATTAATCGGCTGTTAAAAGATGCGGGTATAATCAGAAACAAGCTCAAAATAAAATCTGCAATAAATAACGCAAAAAAATTTCTTGAAATCCAAAAGGACTTTGGCACATTTGACAAATATCTTTGGAGTTTTGTAGAATACCCGCCGATTATCAACAACTACAAAAATTTAGCAAGCATTCCGCCCTCAACATCATTGTCTGACAAATTAAGCAAAGATCTAAAAAATCGTGGATTTAGCTTTGTTGGCTCTACAATATGCTATGCATTTTTGCAGTCTGTAGGGGTAGTAAACGATCACCTAGCAAATTGTTTTGCACGAAAAAAATAAAGGCGGCTTTCGCCAAAATACAACTAGCTTTCTCTCCCCAGATGAAATAAAGATGTCATTATTTTATGCAGGACAAAGATGGGATACAAGAACACATCTTACACACAGAATTGGAAAGGCAAAATATTCAATCCCAGAATATGAGAAGGTAAAACAGTTTACTCTGCCTGTTGATAACAAGCATCTCCTGCTCATAAGTACAGAAACAAATGCAAATAGCGATAAAATTATTGAAAACGCATCAAAATTAATCAAACAAGGCTAGACTTTAAAATTCTACAACCTCGCCTAGGTTATCAGTATCTGTCTTGTTATTGTCAATTCTGATACAATATTCTCCGCCAACTCTAAACGCGTTTACCTTTTTACCAATTCTCCATGTGCTTTTTGGTCCGGAATAGATGGTCATGTATGTCTTGCCATTTTTTATGTTTGATGCAACCAGTGCACGATCTACTTCGATTCCTTCTCCAACCGTTCCTTCCTTGTCTTCATGCTGCATTACCTTTACAATCTTGTGACTGCCATTGTATCTTACAGCTGAAATAAGATAGTCTGCCCACTTTGTCATTTTATGTAAAACCATAAAAATCAAGGATAAAAATAACTTTCTTTTGCCAAAAATACCATTGGATTTTACAACAATCTAGTCATACGAATAAAATCTGGCCAATTTTTATAAATAAAGCAAAAGATGGCAAGTAGTTGTTGATCCCTTTCTTACTTTTCTTACTGTTTTTTCCGGCATTTGCACAAGAGCAACCCCCAGATTATGACAATCCTTATGCACCAATAATTTTCGATAAAGAAGTCTATACTTGGACTGATAAGGTTAGAATTACAATAATTGCGCCAAGCTGGAATGAAAACACAAATGGAATTGACACAATAGGAAACCACGAAGGGCGCCATATCAAAATCTCAACTGGGGAGCGCTCAATTGAGCCATATGCATTGGCTGAAACAGAGCCAGACAGTGGAATTTTTAGAGGCGAAATAACACTTACCGGATTCTTACATGATGCTAATGGCGATAGCAAAAAAGACACAAATCCAAGAACATCAGGCAGTGGGCCAAGCAATGGCTTTTTGGAAGTTGAGCGAGACGACAAGATTACCTTATCATTTGAATTTGCAGATGGCGTGGTATTGACAAAATCTGCCTCGATAAGCTGGAATCAAGGAAAAATTGAATTTGATACTGTTCATTATTTTATTGACAGCACTGCAACAGTGCAGGTAACAGACCCTGACATGAACCTTAATCCCGAAACAGTTGATACCATATCTGTTGAAATCACCTCAAAATCTGACTCTGCAGGAATTCAAGTTAATGCGATTGAAACAAGCGATACTTCTGGAATTTTTAAAGGAACATTCTTGTTTTCATCCACTCAAGAATCTAGTGGTC
>VHBM01000061.1 GCA_016871975.1 Nitrososphaerota archaeon
TTGCTGCAGATATTGAAAATCGTACGCTCTTTTTTGATCTGTGGTGGAAAAAAAAGATTGATGAAAAAAATGCATCAAGGCTCATAAAAGATTCAGGCCAGCTATCAAACTATCTAAGATACAAGCGCCTTATGGCAAAATATTCACTTAGCGAGCCAGAAGAAAAAATCATAAACACACTTGATGTTACTGGCATTTCTGCTCTAGTCAAGCTCTATGACAAGATAACAAATGCATTTGAATATGTTGTGACTATAAACGGCAAAAAGCAAAAAATGACAAGAGAAGAGCTCACCAGTCTTGTTCGAAGCTCAAACCCAAAGACAAGAGAAGCTGCCTACAAGGTACTGCTTGGCAAATATTTTGATAACAAAGGTGTACTTGGGGAGATTTATCAAAACATCGTACTAAACTGGAAAGATGAAGGAATTGAGATTAGAGGGTTTTCGTCTCCTATATCGATTAGAAATATTGGAAACGATGTTGATGATAAGACTATAGATTCACTTTTAGATGTGTGCAAGAAAAACTCCTCTGTCTTTCAGAAATTCTTTTTGCAAAAGGCAAAACTGCTAGGTCTAAAAAAACTCCGTCGCTATGACCTTTATGCACCTGTCACATCAAAGACAAAAGAAAAAAGCTATTCTTATGACAAATCTGTAAGACTGGTCCTAGATTCGCTTGCAAAGTTTAGCCCAAAATTATCAGATTTTGCAAAAGAAGTTTTTATAAAAAAACACATTGACTCGGAAATCAGACGCGGAAAACGAGATGGTGCCTTTTGCAGTACCATAGCCCCAAAAATTGCACCATATGTTCTTGTGAATTTTACAGGAAAGATGCGTGATGTATTTACGCTTGCACATGAGCTAGGCCATGCAGTACACAGCACAGCAGCATCAGACAAGTCAATTTTGGTATTAGAGGCACCGCTACCTCTTGCAGAGACTGCATCGACGTTTTCAGAGTTGCTCCTATATGATAATCTGGCAGAAAAAATCTCAGATAAAGAAAAAAGACTTTTGCTTGCAGAAAAAATTGATGATCTTTATGCTACCATACTACGGCAGGCGTTTTTTACACTTTTTGAGACAAAAATCCACAGTCAGATAGCTCAAGGCACCATAGTTGATGAGATATCAAAGACGTATCTTTACAATCTCAAAGAACAGTTTGGCAGCTCAATTAGCCTAACAGATGACTTTGCACTAGAGTGGAGCTGTATTCCGCACTTTTATCATACGCCGTTTTATTGCTATGCCTATTCATTTGGAAACCTTCTTGCATTATCACTATTTCAAAGATACAAAATTGAAGGAAAAGACTTTGTTCCTATTTATCTTAAAATTTTAGGAGCTGGCGGCTCACAAAAGCCAGAATCATTACTTGCCCAACATGGGTTTGATATTAGCTCAGAAAAGTTCTGGCAAGACGGCTTTGATTATGTAAAAAATCAAGTTAAAACACTGGCATCATTAAACTAATTTTTAAAAATGGGGCTGGCAGTCTACGCATCGACTGCCAGTCACTGTTCCCCTTCGGTTTGAATCGATGTCGCACTGTGTTGATTTTGAGAAGAATTTAAACCTTTGAAAATTATTTTGCTGTTTTTGATTCAAGGATTAGTAAGCTTAATACTTTAATTCAATATTGGCCACTTTGTGTACAAATTTGCAATTCTAGTATCAGTTGCAGTTTTTTTGCTTTTTGCCACAGACTATGCATTTGCACAAAAGCCACAGCTTGCTACTTTTCAAGAAATTTCTCAGGTTATAGTTGATCAAAAACTCTCAAATAATGTTACAGCCTCTATTACTTTGCAGACTACAAGCAACCAAGAAATAAGAATCCCAACAGAGCTTGAAAAAAAGATACTTGATGCAGAAAACCTAATTGCAGTAGTGGTAACAAGTGAGGAGCGGTGTGTTCTTGGCGTAGAGTTTGATTCCTGTATTTTGATAAATATCTCAAGGGAGAGAATCGAAGGTGGAATTACTGCCATTCAAGACAAGGCAAAAGAGGTAGGAGACTCGATTATTGATGAGCTAAACACTGCACTAGATACTGATGCAGAGTTCCATTCAGTTTTTGTTCACTTTCAAGACGAGTCAAATGTAGCGCTAGGCACATCAGGTGTTGTATCTGGTCGCGGTACTGTATCTGCAGTATATACAATGCCAAAAGAGGACACTGCATCAATGTATGAAAAACTTACATCTATTTTGCTTCCCCAAGTAATCCGAGATTCAGGCGGCTTTTACAGTACAGCAAAGAGTCTTGCCTCACAACCAAATGCTAAAATGACATTTTCAATTCTACCAGAAAACCAAATTGCACTTTATCAGATAAAATTAACAGTTGATTATCCAAACAGCGCAGATGATGTTAGAATAATAGACCCTTTAAAATTTTTAAAAACTGAAAAGCTTGAAAGATCAAATTATTTTTCACAAGGATTCTATCCGCTAAATTCACTGTTTCAGCTAATAGTGTTACCGCAAGAACCACTCAGAGTTAAAGAAGTAAACAGCAAGATAATACCAACTATTCTAAGAGATGATGAGAAATTTCCAGAAGACATTACCCAGAAAGGGTGGAGCTTTATCTCAGAGTCAGGAGACAGGATAGAGGCAATGTATCTTTTTGGCAAAGACTTTGTTGCAACAAGTGATGAGCTTGTCATGACACTAACATCTGCTGAGAGTTCAGAGCCTATCAAAGAAAATGTTTCCAAATCTGGCGTGCAAGAAATTGATCTATCACAGGTCTATATTATTGCTGGAATAGTAGCGGCTGCAGCTATAGCTATTGCATTTTATCTAAAAGGATTTAGGGCAAAACACTAGAAAACCATTACTGCTGCTGCAAATACAGTAGTCCATCTTCCTCGCTTGTCGCCAATTGCAGTCTGGGTAATGTTTTGTGTTTTGTAAATTTGGCCTGATATGGTCCATTGTTGCCTTTTTTCATCCCAGCTTTTATCAAAATCAAATGGAATGCCAAGAGATGAGGCAAGCATTTGTGCTGCAATATCTTCTGCATAGTCACCTGCCTCCTTTTCTGTCTGACCAAATGACTCGTATTCTGAAAGATAGCCATAATGCTTTTTGTCTGTTGGGCGAGCTACACCAACTGAAGCGGCAATTAATCTATGAGGCTCGTTTGTTTGGTTTCTAGAATATATTGTAAAAAGTATCTGTCCTGGGTCTATTAGCTTTAGTCCCTCTGTTTTTGAGATTAGTTTTGCATTTGGCGGAAAAATACTTGAAATTAGGACGATGTTTGTTCCTGCGATTCCAGCATCTCTTAGCGCATACTCGAAACTAGTAAGTCGGTCCTCATGTACACCTTTTCCTCGTGTAAGAAACAGTTTTTTTGGAACTAGATCCAACAAATCTTAAACTTTGAGAAAATTTTCATTATTTATACTTTGATTAATTTAGATTAGTTTAGCTGTTTTAGTGTTTGAGCTATTTCTTTTCCATGGTTTTCAACATCAATGTCATGAAAAATTTTTCTTACTATGCCTTGCTTGTCAATGATAAAGGTAAAGCGCTTTGCAAGGCCTGCAATGTTTAGTCCGGCATATGTCTTGCATGTTTGTTTTGTAGGGTCGCTAAGGTGCAGATATGGAATGTTGTATTCGTCAACAAACTTTTTTTGGTCTTTTGCGGTATCAACTGAGATTGCAAATAGCACAGAATCGGTTGAAACTATATCAGAATATGCAGATATTACGCTTTTTGCCATCTTGTAGACTTTTTTTGAAGGACATGCAAAAAGATGGTTTTTTGGATAAAAACAAAGCACAACGTTCTTTTTTTCTTTAAAAGAAGAAAGATTAACAGTGCGCCCATCGCTTGCTTTTAGCTCAAAGTCAATAGCACTATCTCCTTCTTTCATTAGTTTACAGTTAAAAATACTACATTAGTTATATCAATGGTTTGTTTAGATGCTAAAAGATAGTACCGTTTATAGAATGAATTGAGTACGAAAAAACATGGATTTTAGCAATTTTGTTGCATTGTTTGCATTAGATACAATTTTACAATCAGATGGATTTGTTATTGGATACTATGTTTTTACAGTTGCTACATCACTTGTTCTAATCAAGGAGACAAAGAATCGGTTTTATGATCTAAAAAAAGGAATAAAATCAATCAAGTTTGCACCGCTAGCATTTGGAATTGTATTAGGCTATGTTCTTTTTGCATACCAATATGTTGATTCAATTCCTATTTTGAATTGGAGCTGGCTTGGCTACAATATTGCCTTTGGTCCTTTTGCAGACAAGGGATTCTGGGGGATTTTACCGTTTGTTCCAATCTTGATCTACATGTTTATTCACATAAACTATGTTGAAGAATTGTATTTTAGAAAATCAAAAAAAATGGTAATTGCTTGGGCACTTGTCCACATTGCAATGGGCGTAAAAGTCCACATGGCAATAATGCTAATACCTGTCGGGTTTGTTTTCAAATATATCTATGACAAAAAAGGCCTGACACATTCTTATGCTATGCACTTTGCGACAAACATTTTGATTGTTATAACATTATTTCTTTCGTTTGTCCCGTAGCTTTGGCTCTTGAGTTAAAAACACAAAACCAAACAAGCCCCCAAGGCAAAGATTGATCACGCCAAGAAATACGATCATAAGGTGGGGATTAGGACCATAAAGACCATAGATTATTCCCCACCCACCTGTTCCAAAAAAAAGTGCCATCAAGATCTTTAGTCTTTTTGGCTTGATGTATCTCATCGACGTTGCTCAAGTAATTACGATATTAAAGAGTGATGGTGTCTTGATAACATTTTAAACCATCCAGATTTTGTTGTTACATCGTGCCAATGTAGCTCAGCCTGGCTAGAGCACTCGCCTTGTAAGCGAAAGGTCGCGAGTCCAAATCTCGCCATTGGCT
>VHBM01000062.1 GCA_016871975.1 Nitrososphaerota archaeon
AGGTCTTTAACAGCAACAATGTCGATATTATATCAAACGCAAAGGCAATCCAGTTTGCACAAAAAAACAATATGATAGGCGTTGCAGGAAGCGACTCGCATGTTTTATCAACGCTTGGCAGATGTGTAAACCTGATTGAATCAGAAAACACGCTTGACGATATTCTATCATCAATGAAAAAAGGAAAAATTCAGATTCAGCGAACCGACTATGCATCAGGAAAAGAAACACTAGAGCATCTCAGATACAAAATAAACAACTCTAAAGACTATATTCATGAATACATTGCAAAATACTATCCAAGATACGAGCGGCTGTTTACATTTCTTTTAAAAATATTTGAGATGAGCCAAAACAACAGATTTTGGATTTTGATATATCAGCTTGCAATCCTGGGACTAAAGCGAATGTCAAATAAAATCAATTTGCAAAATTATGATTCTAGTATTCTAAGGGAAAAAAACCTTGGAACATATTGCAAACTGGCATTTGGCTAATTTTATTTTGCATAGGACAAGCTAAATCTACATAGATTTTAATAGGAATTATTTGCAAAACAAAATTGGTGAATACGTATTTCAGTATCTAGCAAAAAATTAGACGCACGAGGACTGTTCTGTCCAGAGCCTGTCTTTAGAACAAAAATAGAGATAGAAAGAATGCAGGTAGGCGACATACTTACAGTACTAGCTGACGATCCGGCAGCAGAAGATGATATCTCACGATGGGTAAAAAGAAATGGTCATGAACTTTTGGAAATGAAAAAAACAGACAAGGACATCGAGTTTTCAATTAAAAAGGTGAAATAATTTTTTGGCAACAAAGACAGTTACCGATACTGAGATCCTAAACAAAATTGGCAACACGCCACTTGTAAAGCTAAACTCGCTTTCTGATAGTAAAAAAACATACCATGCAAAGCTTGAAGGACACAACCCATTTGGTTCTGTAAAAGACAGGGCGGCATACTGGATGATAAAAGATGGCGAAGAGCGAGGTGTTCTAAAAAGAGGCGAGACAATTATCATTGAACCAACATCTGGCAATACCGGAATCGCACTAACTGGCATTGCACAAATGCTTGGATACAAAGTAGAAATCGTAATTCCAGAAAAGGCAAGTGATGAAACCAAGAAAATAATAGAGTCACTTGGCGCAAAACTATACCAGACAAGTGATGATCTGTGTCCAAAGGTAGGTGCTGGAACCGATCAGAGCATTGCACTAGCTACATCGATTGCCTCATCAAGGCCTGACAAGTATTTTTCACCAAATCAGTATGCAAATGAGGCAAACTATCTTGGCCACTACAAGGGAACAGGGCCTGAAATCTGGAAGCAAACAGACGGCAAGATAACTCACTTTTTTACAGGTGTTGGAACAGGTGGTACAATAACTGGCGTTTCTGCATTCCTAAAAGAAAAAAATCCAAACGTAAAGATAATTGCAGTACAGCCACAGCAAAATCACTTGATTCAGGGTTTGAGAAACTTCGAAGAATCTGCAAAACCTGATCTATTTTTAAAACGAGAATATGTGGTAGATGACTGGATTACAATAAATAATGAAAAGGCATTTTCTGCAGTAAAAGAGGTTTTTGCAAAAGAAAAGATGCTTGTCAGCCCATCATCTGGTGCAGTATATGCTTCAATGAAAGAATACAAAATCAATTCTGGAAATATAGTTGGAATATTTGCAGACGATGGAAGAAAGTTCAAGAGCCTGTATGCTCAGCAAAAAGTCTTTACAGAGTCAGAGTTTGATGCAGCACTCAAAAAGGCAGAACACATGTCACAAATCGTGTACATGTAACTAGCTGTTTTCTGTTAGATACTTGTCAACATCAATTGCTGCCATGCAGCCAAAGCCTGCAGCAGTAACAGCCTGTCTGTATGTATGATCATGGACATCGCCTGCAGCAAAGATTCCCTTTACACTCGTTTCTGTTTTATTTTTTAGTACAACGTAATCGTTTTTGTCAAGCTCGACTTGGTTTTGAAAAATTTTAGAGTTTGGTTCATGGCCAATTGCTACAAAAACGCCGCCAACATTTAGTGTAGATTTTTCACCAGTCTTTGTATCATTTAATGTGACACTCTGTACCTTTTGGTTGCCAGAAATATCTGCAAGTTCCTTATTCCAGTGAAATTTTATTTTTGGGTTTGCAAAGGCTCGCTCTTGCATAATTTTACTTGCCCTTAGCTTGTCACGTCTGTGTACAACATGAACAGTTGATGCAAATTTTGTAAGAAACGTAGCCTCTTCCATTGCAGAGTCACCACCGCCTGCAACGATTAGTTCTTGATTTCGAAAAAATGCACCATCACATGTTGCACAATATGACACGCCTTTTCCTGCAAATGTCTTTTCTCCTTCTAATCCAAGTTTTCTTGGATTAGCTCCAGTGCAGATAATTACTGCTTTACCTTCGTATTCTTCTGACGCAGTTAGTACTTTAAACGGCTTGTGTCTAAAATCCACGTTTACTACTTCATCATCAATAATTGTAGCCCCCATTCTTTCTGTCTGTTTTCTCATTACTATCATGAGGTCAGGTCCCATGATTCCTTCTGCAAAGCCTGGATAATTTTCAACATCGGTTGTGTTTACAAGCTGGCCTCCAGGCAAAATCCCTGATAATATTAGGGTATCATGTCGTGCTCTTGAGCAGTAAATGCCTGCTGTGTATCCAGCAGGACCTGCACCAATAATTATTACATCATATTTTGTCTTTTTTTTATCAGGTGATTTTGGTTTGTCTTTTTCAACAAGTATTGTATCGCCTGTGGTAGATGCCATCATAAAATCAAACCATTTAATTCAGAATTTAAGTTAATGCCACAAATTGCTCTAATGCCTTTTGATGTTTTTCACAAAGCTTGCCTATCTCAAGCTGTGAATAAAGCAGATCACTTTGCCAGTGCGCATTGTTTAGTCTACACTCACGTAGATCACAAAAGGCCTCTCCAGTCAAATAGTAAAAAATTGCCTGTAGAAGATACCCTTCTGAAATTGTGGAAAACCTCTTGTCATTGTATTCAAGGTATGTTCCTTGATATTTTTTCTTCATAGTATCTACATTTACTCCTTGAACAACATTTGAAATAAGCTCAAAATAGTACCCGCGTGGCTTTGCAGGAGCTTCTACAATTCCTGTAGTGGAGATTATTGCAGGATTTGAACAAATTACTGCTCTTCCATGATATCTATGATCAGATTCATCATAGGTACATGTAAGCTTGTTTGTAAAAACAATATGCAATTTATCAAGTGTTGCCTCATAGTCTGAAATCAAATCACTGACAATTCTTTGAAATTCAAAACCATCATACATTACAATGTTTTCAGTTTTACTAGAATCATAAAATGATGCAAGCTCAAACTCTACTTCTTCTCTAGTTGGAGTGTGAGTTTCAAACTGTTTTCTTGTATTAAATATTCTACATGATGCCAGCTTGTTTGCAGTTTGCTCATTTACACGACTAAAGATATTTTTTCTTTTTTCAACAGGTACAGAAAACGTGTTTTGTACAAACTTGCAAAGATCATCTAGTTTTAGCTCATGAACTGATGGCTCATCGTAGAGAAAAATTTTTGAAATCTTCAATAACTAAATAAAATCAAAAGCAGTTATTTGCCTAGCGCTTTAATTTTTGCAGCGGTAATCTCGGCTGCTTTTTTACCAGAAAATAACATTGCCCCAAAAGTAGGACCCATTCTTGCTAATCCATGAGTTTCAGTCACAGTCATGCCTGCAACAACAAGACCAGGAAATACTTCACCAGTTTTCTCCACAACTGCATCCTCGCCTTGGTCAACCCACATCGGATTCATTCCCTTCCAGTCTACAAGTTTTCTGTCAACTAATCGTTTTACTGCAACAGAGTCATGTCCTGACGCATCAATTACCATTTTTGCCTCAAGTGCTACGGGATCAACACATGTAATGTTACGAGGTAGTGCAGAAACAGGCATCCAATTTACAACAATTCCTGCAACTCGACCATTCTTTAAAACAAGATCATCAAACTTTGTCAAATTCAAAAATTTCACACCTGCATCACATGCAGCTGCAATTAGCTTTGATGCCGCATGAGGGCCGGGTGTAATGTATAATCCCTCTGCAGCCTTTTTGTATGGAACACCAAGCTCATCCCAGATTTTCTGGGCAGGCTCTCTTACAGTCACAGGATTCATCATATAGCCGCCAAGCCAGTATCCGCCACCAAGATAGTTGTTTTGCTCTATAATCAATACTCTAAATCCCATCAGTGCAAGCTCACGTCCTGCAGTTAGACCAGACGGCCCTGCACCAATTATAATAACATCAGAGTCTGCCCTGTCAATTAGAACAGAATTAAACTCGTTTGCAATTGCACGCGTTATCTCGACTTCACTGACGTTTGTAAAGATCTTTTTTTCTGCCTTGACAGACTCTTGCATGAAATGCATCAGATTTGAAAGCCATTAATAGTTTGCCATGATTTTTTGCAATTTACAAAAATATTGATTAATGGTATAATCTCTGAAATATAGTTGGCAAAGATTTCAACATTTGATGGAGCAGGATT
>VHBM01000063.1 GCA_016871975.1 Nitrososphaerota archaeon
TAAAGATTTCTTTTTGATATTATAGCAAGCTCGCCATCTTCAGTTTTTCCTTCATAGTTTACAGATATCGTGCCATAGTCATTGTCAATGTCTGCCTTGTCTGCAATTGTAAATTTTATCTTTAGAACCTGATCCGTATGTAATGGTTTTAAAAATCGCGTGTTTCTATTGTCCCAGTCTTTATCCCCATCTGTCCCATAAAATAAAATCGCATTTCCATAAATCTGGTTCAGCCGCGTAAATTCGCCTTCCATTCTTGCTAGAATGGCTCTTCCTGAAACAATTGAGCTGTCCTTTGAGCCAAAATCCATGATGATATTTTTTATTCTTGAAAAGGCAAGATACGATTCAAGTTCTTTTTTTGAAATCGTACATGTTGAAAAAAACTCTTCGCCTACTTTAAGTTCCGAAAACTTTTTCGTGCTTAACGCACCTCATCGGTGCAAAATATTACTTCAGATAGCGAGGCTGCATTATCTGAGCTAAAGTAGTTTATGGCCTGACAAATCTTTTCATCATCTGCTTTTTTGCCATCTATTGTGCCAGGCAATATCAAAAATGATCTTACTTTGGAACTTAGAACATCGCTTAGTTCTTGGTTTACTGTAGTTGCAAATGGCCGTAGTGCGCCTCGAAATACCTCGACTTTGGCCCTTTCTGCCCCAGATACTTTGTCACCAACCGGTAGATCAGGACCAATGACTACTGCAGCCCCTATCTTTCCCTTAAAGAGACGTGGATCCTTTGCTCCTCCTGGCACAAAAATATCAAATGCTTTTTGAAGCACAGTAGCTGGCGTGTTTACAAATTTGTCAACTAGACTGTCCCAGTCTTTTCTTGACAGCTCTAGCATCTTTGCAAAGTTTGGAACTTTTCCTGTCACATGAATTACCATATCAAGTATGCCCATCCCCTTTGCTGTGTTTAGGAATCTTTCAACTTCGGCTGGGTTTTTCAAATCAATTACATGTGAGTGAAACTTGGATTTGAGTGAGTCCTGACACTCTTTTGGTGAATTTTTAGAAATGAGGCAAACTACTTTGCCGCCATTTTTTACTATGTGTTCTGAGATATACTCAACTCTATCAGAGTCTGACTTGTCTGTCGCATCAACTGTAAAAACAAAAACCTTTGAACTAAAGTCTGGCTGTGCAACATCAGGTGTTGTGGTGGCAATGTGCGGCCTTACTGGATAAAATACTCTGTCGCCTGGAATGACTTTACCATTTAGAATTTTTGCAATATTATCATCACATAGCGCAAGAATTGTCTGTGCAACCTGTTCTTGTGATAGGAACTGCTCGTCTGCAATCATTTTTGCGGTGTTTTTTTGAATTTTTTCTGCAATTGATTGGATTTTTGAGAGAAGTTTTGCAAGTGTTTCTTCAAGCTTTTTGCTATCTGCACCAGCTTTTGTCTTGGCAAGATTAGCTGCCGCCTGTGAAATTCCTTTTTTTACAACGCTATCATCTTCACCTAGTAAGGGAACGATTTCCTTGTTTGCCTGCTCTACCTCAAGTGGACTAAGATCTTCAAAACCGCTTACGCGCATAAATTCAGATGCGGCTTTTGGATAAACTGTTTTGTAAATTCTATCAGAGTGGACAGGGCCAGGGTTTGTAGCGATGGAGATTATTCCCTTGTCTGTTAGCTCCCATGACATTGCCTCTGCAAGTCTATTTTTTGCACCTTGTGATGCAGTGTATGGACTGCGAAATCTGTATGGACGTTGTTCAAGTGGACGCTCTTCTGCAAAGAAAGTAGAAATTGTAATTATTTTAGAGCCTGATTTCATGACACGTAAAGCTTGAGACGATGTCCAAAATGTACCTGTGAGATGTATTGCAACAGCGCTCTTGAATTCATCAAGTGGAGAGTTTGGAAAACATGTTACAGGTCCTGATACTCCTGCATTATTTACTATAACATCAACGTTGATGTTTGATTTTTTCAAAGACTCAAACATGTCTGTGATAAGCTGCTCATCGCTTACATCAACACCTGAAAATATTTTCACAAAAGCCTTGCTTTGTACCTTGTTGAAAATCTCTTCAAGAATCTTTGCTGTCTGATCAAGCGGCTCTTTTCTTCTGCCTAATATGATAATGCTTGCCCCATTTTCTGCAAATTTTTTTGCAATGGCCTGACCAATTCCTGTTCCGCTGCCTGTAACTAGAACAACTTTATTTTGGAACTTTAGCATGGACAAGAAACTGCAAGTTTTGTATTATTTATTTGGTTGTTTAAAGTTCGATTAATCTTTATTTGAGGGCAAAAAATACATCCGATATGCATGATTCTGAGCCAGAAACTATTGTGTTAAAGTCAATGCCGGAGATTTTTTCTGATAAACTAAAAGAAATTGGAATAGAGTCTCGTGCAAAAGAGATTGCAACAGATGAGGTAGAAAAAGGCGATTACTATGGCAGACACTTTACACAGGCACCTCGTATGATAACAAACAAGGGCTGTTTAGAGATAAAGGGTGCAAACATTGATCTTGTGCAGATAATTCAAAAGGGGTAAAAAAGATGCAAGACCCAAATCCACTTCCATGGGGAACACAGGATAGATTTCAAGCTCACTTTATTGTAAGAAAAGATGTGAAAAATTCCTCTGACTGTGTGGCACAAACAATACTTGCAACAAAGGGTCACTTTGGCTCAAAGACTGTGACTTATATCAAATGGGACGGCGGAAAACTTGCACAAGTTCTTAATGATGATTCTTCACTAAAAGAAATGATAACAAAACAGTTGCCAAAAGATGCAACAATTTTTGTCGAGCCAACAGAAAATGCAGTTAGAATTTATGGCAAGTGGAAAACAAGTTATGAATTTGGAATTACAAAAGATCTGTTTGAAATTTACAACAAAATTGCCAGTCACATAAAGAGCCTTTAGGCCTTCCACCAGTCAAGTGCAAGATAATCAACATCATTTTCTCCATGTGGTATTGCCAAGATAAACTGCTTTCTTACAGTTGTTGCAAGTCTTCCTGCCAAAACAATATCAGTTGATGAAATTGGTTCGTTTCTGTTATACACTTGCACAAGATATGGCGCATGATCAATTCCGGGCCCTTTCTGGTATACTGCAAAGTCGCATCCAAACTTGATTCCAGAGTTTACAATGTAGCCTTTGTCCCTAAAGTTTCGATATACTGTGTATTTTTTATCAAAGTTGTGATGCTCTTTTCTACAAATTTCTAGCAGCTCTTTTTCTGTTATTGCTTTTTTATCCTTGTAAATTTTTATTTTTGATTTTGAAAGAAGATAAAGTCCTTCGATTAGATCCAAGATTAGTGGAACGTTTATCTCGTTTGGTTTTGGTTTTGAAATACCGATTGGCTTTCCATAGTATCCTTCTATGAAAAGTTTTTGCGAGTCTTTAATGTTCCAGACTATAATTCGATTTTCGATTAATTCGCTTTTCAAGCTAGAGACTTAATGCCAATAAGATAAACGAATCAGATACAGATTGGCACTTGTCAGCCATCTCTTCTACGCCTTCAATTACATCTATTACAAGTAAGAGTTCCTTTGTGTTTGTAATCTCGTCTAGTACCTTGATTGTAAGATGCCTGTATTTTGTATCGATTTCTCTTTCAATTTTTTGCGTGTCTTGTGCAAGTTCAATTGAGCTTGCCGCATTAGAGTTGAGGCTTCGTATAATCTCATTTAGCTTGTAAACTTCATCTACTACAAGCTCAATTAGTCCGGTAAGATCCTTTCCCAAGTCTGCTGACTTTAATGTGGTAGGCTTGATGTTTGATAGCTTGAATGCAATGCCTGTGATATAGCCAGCAATCTCATCCATCGTATATGCTGTGTTTAAAAGATTTTCTCGGTTAATTATCAGGCCGCCAACATCTGCTACATCTCTTGTAATTTTTCGTCTAAGGTTTTCCACTTCTTCTTCAATTGTCTCGATTTGCTCAAGTGTTGCCTTTATCTCTGATTTATTTTTCTTTAGCATAAGTTCTGGCAGTGTTGCAAGGCTTCGTGCTGCGTTTAAAATTCGATTAATCTCATCTTGCAAAACCGCAATTGCTTTTCGCTTAGCCTGTACCTCCAGTTCCCCGCTATACATTTAGAAATTTAATAAATTTGGAGTATTAATTAATCCTTGCGCGATTTTTCTAAGCCTGACCTATTTCCTGTCTGATTTTTTTCTGACCATTATACAATGAGACAACTTCTTGGTCAGTAGATGCATCTTCAGATGCTTTTTCAAATCTAATCTTTCCTGTAAACTTGGGAAATCGAAGTGCAAGACCACTTCCTTTTCTTATGATGTCTTTTGCGGCCTTGTGAATCGGACTGAGTGTTATCTCTGATGCAACAATCTCAATTACAAGCTCTGGCTCAAACCATACATCCGGCTCCATCTCGCTGTCGATTCTAGGATTTTTTTTAAGTGTGATTTTATCTGAGAGTATTTGATAAAACTGATCCAAGTTTTCATCAGTAAAGCCAGTACCAACCTTGCAAATGCTTGGAAAAATATCTTCATCATCGTTGTATGTTGCAAGTAGTAATGTTCCATATCTTCCAGTTCTTCTCCC
>VHBM01000064.1 GCA_016871975.1 Nitrososphaerota archaeon
ATATCTGTTGAAATCACCTCAAAATCTGACTCTGCAGGAATTCAAGTTAATGCGATTGAAACAAGCGATACTTCTGGAATTTTTAAAGGAACATTCTTGTTTTCATCCACTCAAGAATCTAGTGGTCAACGACTCTACGCAGTCCCAGGTGATTCAATTTCTGCAAAATACAAAGACGCTACTCTGCCTTTACCATACAACATCCAAGACACACTTGATATTACTTCAGAATCAAAACTAGAATTATCTATCCCACTTTTAGAGCGTGTGACACTTTCTGATGTTTATCTAGCAGATCGTTCAGGAAGCCCAGTGCAAGAAATACGTGCAGAAAGCTCATTTCAAATTGTTGGAACCGTTCACAACAATCAAAACTTTGAGCAGCCATTTGTCTACATAATTCAGATCAAAAATCAAGAAGACATTACGATGGAAATCTCTTGGATTCAAGGCGAACTTTCAGCAAATCAGACACTTCAAGTCTCTCAATCTTGGATGCCCGACTCTGCAGGAGAGTATAAAGTAGAAACATATGTTTGGCACTCACTTGCAGACACCTTGCCACTTGCTCCAAATCTTTCAATGACAGTTCCTGTCCAGTAGACTAAATCACAAGAGTTAACTAGTAATTGTCTTGATTTTTTAGTATGACACTACGAAAAAAAGGCAAACACCTAAGAAAAGCTGATCAAAGAGCAATAAGAAGAAAAAGAAAGCGACCATAAACCCATTATCAGTTCTGCAAATTAATTGAAATGTTAAATGTGATAAGGGCGTAACATACCATATGTCAGTTTTTATCTGGGCTGCAATTGCAATTGGAGTTTTAATCGCACTAGTGCTGATTTTTAAAACCACAAAATCATCGCCACACGAAGCATTATCATTTAGTAGCCACTGCAAAAAATGTGGATACAAGACAAATGGATTAAAGTGTCCGCGATGCGAGAGGCTTGCTGAATAAACTACTTTTGTTTTCTAAATTTTGGCATTTTCCAGCCACGCTTGGGCTTTTCAGCCTTTGAAGATTCGTCTGCTATTAGACTATCAAATTTTGGCATTTTGATGTCTTCTGCCTTTTTTGGTAGCTGCTGAGTATCTTTTGGAGGGACAGTTTCAATTTTAGGCTGTGTACTTTCAATTTTATTTTGTGGCCTAACTGTGACAATACGCTCCAAGTAATCCTGCCTTTTTCCTGTAACCCCGTCTATTACTTCAATTCTATAGTAGTCTTTTCTGTCATAGGTAATTCCATAAAATGGATAGTATACCAGTACAGATGCAGGCACATGGCATCTTGCCCAATATTTCCCAAGATGTAGTGGTAGTGAAGCAGCTGTTATGCTTGGCTTTATTCTTCGCTCACTTGTTGTCTCTTGTGTTATGCCATGCTCTTCCATGATACATTTTAGCTTTGATGGATTTGGTAGTCGAAGCTCTTCTGCAACTTGATATTTTCCTGTACTTCCTTTTGGTTTAAGATATCCTTTTTCTGTGAGCTTTTCTATGACCTGGATTGAATTTTCAATTCCTAGGCCTAGTCCTGATATTTCATTTAATGTAAAGCCCTGAATTGGATTAACATAGTATAACAAGGAAATTTCTGCAGTTGAAAGATCATTTAGAAATGAATACTTGTAGGAAATTCCATCTTTTGTAACATCAACTATTGCGCCAGTTCTTCCATCTATTGTAGCTTTACATCTTATTGTTTTTGTTATCGAGTCATTTTTTGTTTTTGTCTTTTCAATCTCGCCTAGAGTAATTTCCATTTCAACATCATAGTATGGATAAAGAAATTTTTCCCAAGCAAGTGGCGCTTCTTGTATTTTTTCTTTTTTAAACAAGCCACCTTTTGCTCTTGCAATAACTGACTGTTTTGCATATCTTATGACATCACTTTCAGTAAGGTTTGATTCTACTATCATTGCTTCTGATGCAGTTGATGTTGAAGGAGCTTCTCTTTCTTCTTGCGCTTCTATACCACTGTCAATTAGAATTTGTCCTGTTGGCTGTTGAATCATTGTAACTTTTTCTTTTTTTAACTGATGTACCTGAGCATCTAACCTTTCAATTTCTTCATATGCAAACTTGAGCTCTGTCTTTAGCTCTTGATTTACCTGAGCTGTTCTGAAAGTTTCTCTTAGAATGTTTGACTCCTCTCTTTCAAATAGTGGATGTGCCTTTAGCAGCTTGTCTAGATACTTTTGATCAGTCATGTAGAGTGTTTTATTTTGCTTTAGTTTTTCTAAAATGTAAGCTAGTCTGCCAATGTCGCCTTTTCCTTGCGATATCAAAGTTTCCACATGCTTTACCACCTTGTATGACAATTCAGCTTTCACTCCTACTCGATAATTATTCTAATAATGGCCAAGCGATAACTTCGGTTGACATTTTGATCAACTATTATACTATAACTTTTATCTTGTTCCTAAAAAGCACTTTGATTCTTGACCAAGAAAAGCTAATGATATGTAATTTTTATTATACTACAAATGATTTAATTTGCTAGTATTTTTACAAAAATTATAAAATTGAAACTACCAGTAATTATCGCACTCGTATGTATTGGATTTACGGCGTCCTCTGTTTTTGGTGCAACTGCTACATTTAGCACAGACAAGACTTCCTATTCATCTGGCGAATCAATAAAGCTGACAGGTACAATAACTCCAGTAAATAATGGACAATTTGTCATAGTACAGATAATCAATCCCTCTGATTCTGATCTTGTCGCAGCAGATCAGTTTTTACCAAATAGTGATGGAACATTTTCAAAAACATATCTTGCCGATGGTCCAAAATGGAGCCAGGAAGGATCTTATACAATTAAAATTTTTTATGGTGAGTGGTCTGAAAAAACATTTCAATTCAAAAAAACATCTGACAGTGTAACAAAACCAACAATTCCAAAAACCACAGAAGAAAAAAAAGAGCTTATTCCATTTTATGATGAAAAAACAATGATTCCAGGATTTCCTGATCTAAACAATTCGCCAAACTATTACTTTGAAAGATATGAAAATGAACCTGCATACAAGGCATGGTTTGATAAAACATTTCCTGGATTGTCAATTAAAGACATAGTTGGTTATTCAACCACACATGTTCAAGGCTTTCCTGATCCTGACAAAGCTCCACAATATTACATTACAAGATACAAAACAGACACTGAATTCAAAGACTGGTTTGACTCACAATTCAAAGGAAAGACAATTTATCTAGTATTACAGGTTGTACCGCCAGTTCAAATCCCATCATGGGTAAAAGAAAACGCCTCTTGGTGGTCTACTGAGAAGATCGATGATGCGACCTTTATCCAAGGAATAGAATTTATGATAAAGCAAAAAATCATCGTAATTCGTAATTTACCAACTTCTCAGGCATTAACAGACGAAAGCATTCCTGAATGGGTGCGTAAAAACGCCTCTTGGTGGTCTAGTGGTAAAATAACAGAGGATGACTTTGTAAATGCAATTGAATACCTAGTTCAACACGGTATAATTCGTGTATAGTTTATAACAAATAGATCTTTTGATCCAGTTGCTAATTTTAGGCAAAAAGATGTGATCTTGGGCAAGAAAAAATTTATCTATGTGACAAATGTACCGACGAGCAAATAGATGCAAGAAAAGTTTGTAAGTGTTGACGGAAACAAAATTCGTTATCTAGAATCTGGTATTTCTAAAGAATCAATTGTTTTAATTCATGGCCTTGGGGCATCAGCAGAAAGATGGGAATATGTCATACCAATGTTTGAAAAGCATTATCGTGTTATAGTTCCAGATCTTATCGGATTTGGTTATAGCGACAAGCCAATGGTTGATTACACCATGGAGTTTTTTGCTGAATTTTTAAAAGACTTTTTGTCAACACTTGATCTGAAAACAACAAATCTTATTGGTTCTTCGTTTGGGGGCCAGATTGCAGTCGAAGTTGCATCAAATCAAAAAAAGCTTGTCAAAAAACTTGTCCTCATATCTCCTTCAGGTGTTATGAAAAACACAACTCCTGCACTAGAAGCATATGTTATGGCAGCGCTTTACCCAAATCCAGATGCTGCAAAAAATGCCTTTGAGATGATGACAGGGGGCAAAAAAGTCGATCAAAAAATCATAGATGAGTTTGTAAAAAGAATGCAGCTTCCTAACGCAAAGATGTCGTTTATGTCTACCCTTTTAGGGCTAAAAAATGCAGAACTCATTACAAACAAGCTTCCAAAAATAACTTCGCCAACACTTGTTATTTGGGGTGAAAACGATCCAGTAATTCCGATTAACTATGCACAAAGCTTTGTCTCATCAATTCGTGACTGTAGATTCTGCAAGATACCACACTCTGCCCATACTCCATATGTTGATGCGCCGTCTGAATTTTTTAAAATCGTTGATGACTTTCTTAAATAGCAAGATCGCTGCCTTTATATACCAGT
>VHBM01000065.1 GCA_016871975.1 Nitrososphaerota archaeon
CAAAATGGATTTGCAAAGAGTGTTTTGACTGCGGAATCGTGGTTTTAGGAAAAATCTAGGCTCAACTGTATCCAAAGTATGCATACTATTGACAGGTTAGATAACTACTAGGCAGACTAGATTGCATCATGCGATCAAAAACAAAACAGGTTAAAACCCTGACAGCTAAGAGTCAGGATGAAACATTTGGTAAACATCATACCATAGGAGAAAAACTAGATTACAATGACTGAAGACCCGGTAAAGAGTTTGATTGGCGAGCTTGGAGCGCATTTGACAGAAAAAGGGCATGTGGATGTGGTGCTAAATAGCAAGGGAAACCAGTATGTTATCGAGCCTGCAAAATTTGAAGAGATTAAAGGTGTTTCTGAATTTAAAAAGATTGCATTTGTTGATGGCGGGGACGGGCCATTAGATGATTCGCCAAATTTTTTAATTACGATTAATCGGGTGTATTTTTCATTATTTCAGGGGAAAAAAAGGATAAGACCGAAGACTAGTCCAAGATTGCAGTTTTTTTCCTATGTTGTTTCAAATGTTGGCACAGAAGATGGAAAGAAAAAGGTTAGCTATCAAACGCGATTGTTTGTGCATGATAAAAAAGATTACGAGTTTTTGCCATCAGAAAGTGATCTAGAGTCAGTTACAGAAAGTACCACAATACTGCAGGAGGCAAGGCTCAATTCACTTGCTCGAAGATTTGCAGAGTGGCAGATGGCAATTCGCGTGGTTGAAAAAGAGCTAGAGCCAGGCGATGTGATTGTGATGGATGGTTCATTGCAGACTAGTTTTAAAAACGAAGTAAAGTATGCAAATAGATTGTATGATGTGGCAGAAAAAAAAGGAGTCATTGTGTGCGGTCTTGCAAAGACAAGCAGGTTGATTACAGAGGCAGGGGACCCACTGCTAGCTAGAGTCTCAGAGATTGCAGAAAATGTCAAGTTTGGTAAATGGTTTATTCGAGTAGCTGAAGAGGTCTCATCAGATGATCGAGGGTTTATGCTTGTGGCAAAATTTCATCCAAAGTCAAGCTTTGTGTTTAGGTTTGAGGTTTTGCGAGAGCAGTTCCAGGAGATGAGTGGGGATGAGCTAAATTCCATTCTTGCGAGCCTGGCTGAAAACGCCCAGGATGTGTCTATGCTTGGGTATCCGTATGGGGCAATTGATGCAGACAGGTTTGCACAGGTGCGAATGGATGAGCTTGCAATGTACAAGGGAATCGTTCTTTCTGAGATGCTCAAGCGCCCAGAATGGAAGAAACTGCAAAGGTATAGTGCAAGCATGAGTGCGCATGATGTGCTAAATGGAGTGACTAGTTGATGGAAGAGATTTCAATAATTGGCCAGGTAGTTGGTGGAAAGTTTGGCGACATTATTGTAAGACAAAAGGCTGGAACTATTTTAGAGATTGGAGATTTACTTGTATCTGAAGAGGATAGCTCGTTTTTGATTTTGCAGGTATTTGCGTTACAGTATGGCTCGCAGATTCAAGAAAGAATGCAGCAGATGATGTCAGGTGTTAATTTAGAGCAAGGGGTGATTGATGCCCAGTTTTATGAGCCAGAGTTTGTAAATTATGTTTTGGCAAGAATCAAGCCGCTTGCCAGGGTTTCAAAAAGTGATGGCCAGGTAAAGATACCAAAGTCAATGCCTTCGTTTTTTAACAAACTTCGACTGATTTCAAACAAGGATTTAGAGTTTTTAAAAAAAGGCGGCGACCAGATTTTTGTTGGTCATATTCGAAGTGGCACCAAAGTCATCAAAGAGGCGGAGGTTTGGCTTCCTGCAGAGGATGTGTTTTCGCACCATATTTTGATTCCAGCAACAACTGGTCGTGGAAAATCAAATTTGGTTAAGACAATTTTGTGGCATGTTTTGGATTCAAACAAAGTTGGTGCTTTAGTTTTGGATGCACATGATGAGTATTATGGAAGAAGAGGTCCAGGACTAAAAGACCATTCAAATGCAAAAAATAATTTGGTGTACTATACTCCATCCAGTCCACCAGCTGGGGCAAACAGACTATCAATTAATTTGCAGTCAATTAGGCCTGAGCACTTTGAAGGAATTGTCGAGTTTTCAGATCCACAATTTCAAGCACTTCGAACATATCATCGAAGAGCAGGCGATACCTGGGTGACAGAAGTAATGCGTGTAGACCCTGATACTGTGGCAATGAATGGTGATAATCCAAACAGGGGCGAATTTGCAGCGGTAACTTTGAGCGTGATTCAGCGAAAATTACGCCTGATTTTGGGCCTTGAGCGAGACGAAGAAGGAAATTTGATTTCAAGACACGAGGTGTTTGATTCAACAACTCGAGGTTTGACTACGGTTGATGATATTGTAAATAATATAGAGCAAGGCAAAGTGGTGATACTAGATACTTCGCGATTAGGTGATGAGGCTGAATTAATTGTTGGAAATATTATTGCCTCAAGATTATTGTATAGATACAAAGAGTACAAGTCAACTGGCGAGCTTGCAAGAAAGCCAGTAGCTACAGTAGTAATTGAAGAGGCGCCTCGTGTGATTGGCGAGGAAGTGCTGACTAGAAAAAATGACAATATCTATAGTACTATAGCAAAAGAAGGACGCAAGTTCAAAGTGGGTTTGACTGCAATTACGCAATTATCTAGCGTTATTCCAAAGACTATATTGGCAAACATGAATACGAAAATAATTTTGGGAAATGAGATGAAGCAAGAGCGAGAGGCAATTATTGCGTCTGCATCACAGGATTTATCTGAAGATGACAAAAATATTGCAAGCCTGGATAAAGGCGAGGCAATAGTTACAAGTATTTTTGTTCCATTTGCAATGCCGATTAAAATTCCTTTATTTGAGGAAATGATTAAAGAGCATCAAGGATCACCTAAAGCGACAAAGACAAAGGTGTTCTAGAGTGAGATTTGCACACCTTTCAGATATTCATCTAGGGTTTCAAAAGCAGGAAGCTTTGCAGAAAATAGAGCAAGAGGTTTTTGAGAAAACACTAGATGAGTGTATTTTGCGTAAAGTTGATTTTATTTTGATTCCAGGAGATTTGTTTCACAACAATATTCCAGAGATGAGGGTGCAAAAGTTTGCATTTGCCAAGTTTCGCCAGGTGCATGATGCAGAAATTCCAGTGTATGTTGTTTATGGGAGTCATGATTCTTCACCAGTCGCAAATTCGGTAATTGATCTTTTGGCAGAGACTGGATACATCACTAAAGTTACTAGAGTAAAAGAATCTGAGAATGGCAAGATTGCACTTGATTTTATCCAGGACAAGACTGGTGTCAAGATTGCAGGCTTTTCTGGGCTCAAGGCAGGCAAGGATAGAGAGTATTATGAGAAATTAGACAGGGATTCGCTTGAATCTGAGCCTGGCTTTAAGATATTTTTGTTTCATGGTGGGATTTCTGAAGTCAAGATAGAGCAGAGCCAGGAAGGCGAGTATATGCCATTGTCTTTTCTGCCAAAGGGATTTTCATATTACGCAGGAGGCCACATGCATAGATTTTTGCATTACAAGTATGCAGATTATTTGCATGTTGTGTATCCTGGCACATTATTTTCAGGGTATCATAGTGATTTAGAAGAAAATGCCAAAGGACAAAGACGCGGCTTTGTTTTAGTTGAATTTGATGACAAAGTAACAAGTGTTGAATTTGTTGAGATAAAAAATGCAGATTATGAGATAATTGAGATTGATGCAGAAAATAGAAAAGCAGATTCTGTAAATAAAGAGCTTGCAGATAAAGTAAAAGGAATTGATTCTGCTGGCAAAATTGTAATTATCAAAGTGGAAGGCGAGCTAACATCTGGCAAGACTGCAGATGTTGATTTATCAGCAATTAGAGAGTATCTTAGCCAGAGTGGCGCGCTTGCAGTAAATATTAACAAAAATAAATTGACATCAAGAGAATACAAGATAACTGAAGCTAAGGGAAAAGACAAAGACGAAATTGAGACAAATGTGTTTAAAGAAAACATTGGGCAATTACGATTTGAGCAAAAAGAGTTGATTGGTGATCCTGGTGTTTTGCTTGCAAAAAAATTGCTCAAAGAGTTAGGGCAGCCATCACTTGAAAATGAAAAGAAAATGGAATATTTGCAGAGAATAAAGCAAGGCGCTTTTGGGATTTTAGAGCTGAAGATAGATGATTCTTGATTCCATATTACTTGAGAATATTCGAAGCTATTCAAGACAGCAAATCGAGTTTCCAAGAGGAATTACCTTATTTGAAGGAGACATTGGTTCTGGGAAATCGTCAGTTTTAATGGCAATCGAGTTTGCACTGTTTGGTCTTGGTTCGCAAAAGCCAGAGGCATTGCTTGCAAAAAAGGCAAATGATGGGTGTGTGGTGCTTGATTTTTCAGTTGATGGCAAAAAATACCAGATAAAGCGGGTATTGAAAAGAAAGGCAAATGGTGTAA
>VHBM01000066.1 GCA_016871975.1 Nitrososphaerota archaeon
GAGTATTGCCCTTTATGTGGAGACTGGCACTCTAGGCCAGGCTGAGCTACTCCGGCACAAAGATTAGACGCCAGTTTGGCGCAATTAAACGATTCTAAATTTATTGTGTAACTATATCCTTCCACTTAGCATTTTCGTTTTTTACCCAAAGAAATTTTTTCTGCAGTGCAGCAGTGTAAAGTTTTTCCCAATCAGCTTTTACTTCATCAGTCCATGCTTTGAAAACACGAGGATCTATGTAGTTGCGAAGTGACGTTCCCAAGTTATAGTCTCTAGTTTTTTCAGAAAGGTCGATAGCAAGTTTGATTTTTTCTTTTCTTTCATCTAGTTTTTCTTTTTGTTTTTCAGTCTTTGGTTTTGTTTCCTGAATCTTTTTTAGCAGATCTCGCTTTTTTTGTAATGCATTTTCAAATGTTTTTGGAATTGTTCGTTTATGGTTACACATTATTGCTGCCTGCAAGTTTGCCATTTTTGCATGGTACAGTTTTACATTAGGTGATTCTGATTTGATATTTGCGTGTTTTTTCAAATAGTCTTTGACTTCGTTTGTCGCAAGATATGTTCTGAATACCTTTGCTGTTAGGCCTTTTACTATGCCCGAAAAATAGGCATTAACATGTCTTGATGTTATTCCATCAAAGATCTCTTCGGTTGGTTTTTTATTTGCAATTGACTCTTTCAAGTTTTCATAAAATTGCTTATCATCATCGACAACATGTATTGTCTCTTGCCATCTAACGCTGTCTTTTCCGAAAAAGTCAAACTCTATGGAGTTGTTTCCAAGCTTTACATGTTCTTTTCTTAGTGTTGTTGCGCCAACAGTATCTGCCTCATCAGGATCCTTTTCGTCTCCAACCCTCATCGAAGTTCGGTAAATCAGGTAACACGCAGTTGCAATTTTTCTAACCTTTGGATCCTTGCTCTTCATGTCTTTTACCATACTGTCTTTGATTTTGGCAATTTGGGTTGCAAGCGTCAAGGCCTTGTCATACTTTGCCTTGTCTCTTTCCTGTTTTAGACCAGCTGTATCTGAAAGCCAAACATACTTGCGTTTTTGTGTTAGATCATCCATCCAGCTGGCAAGCCACATTGAATCCTTATCATGAATTATTTTTCCCCACTTTTCTTTTGGTACTGTAGCTTCCTTGCCAAGGTTGAGTATGACATCTTCTGGGCCAATCCGGCGTTTCCATTTTCCTCTTAATGGATGATCTCCCCTCCCAATGAAAATACCTGGTGGTTCTGCCATATAGTTTGCAACCTCGACTTCATTTCCATCCAAGATAGCTTTACCAAATTTTTCCTTCATCTGTTCTCGAATTTTTTTGCGTTGTATGGCTAATGCCTTTTTTTCTTCCTTTGTCATTAGCTCCCTTGCATCTTTTTCTTTGTCTGCTATCTTGTAGGTATCTGTAAAATCAATATCAGAATAAGAAATATTCTTAAATTTTTGAGGCAAAGTTGCAGCAAAATCTGCAACAAAATTTTTCTGAAACACCTTGTCTTGGACATAAGGCGTATCCTTTTTCTTTGCCCACTGGTAGATCATTTCCTCTTGTAGCAAATCAAGGCTAACCTTCTCGCCTTTGATCTTGACTGTTATTCCTTTTGACTCAAAAGACGGCGGAAACAGTATTCCATTATGCTGTAGTGTTTTCCATTTCATTTTTGATTATCTATTCCTGTAAATTACGGACTTTGACAAAAACTCATTATGTGGCGTATATCAATTTAACCACTATTTTTTGCAATAAAATGATAGTATTTTAGCACGACCTAAAACAGCTCTTTTTTCAGATAGTTTTCAAACTCGATGTCTGTCTTCATTTTCTTTGCCTCCAAAAACATCTGCGCATCATTTCCAACAACATATCTTGGAAGCGGCTCTTTGGCCTCAATTGCCTTTATTATCGTGTCTGCAACCTCGCTTGGAGAAGTTCCCATCTCTACCATCATTTTGATTCCCTTGTAGACCTTGTCGATTATGTCTTTGTAAGGAGAATCGGGTTTTCCTTTCTCAACTTTCATAGATGAGAAAAAGTTTGTCTTTATCACTCCCGGCTCAATTATTATCGTCTTTATGCCAAAGGGCGACATTTCATATCTCATACACTCGCTAAGCCCCTCTAATGCAAATTTTGAGCTAATATACGCCGGAGATCCTGGAAAACCAATCCTTCCTGCAACAGAGCTCACATTTACTATAATCCCAGCTCCTTGTTTTCGCATAATTGGCGCAGTTTCTTGGATTAGCCTAACAATTCCAAACAAGTTTGTCTCAAACTGTTTTTTTAAATCTGAAATTGAAATATCTTCAAGGCAGCCAAACAATCCATATCCTGCGTTATTTACTAAAACATCGATTCTTTCTTTTTGTGACATTATTTTGCTAATAGCTGACTTGATAGAGTCTTCCTTGTCTACATCAAGCTCTATAACATCAATCTTTAGGTTTTCTTTTTTCGCGACATCAAGAATGTTTTTTGATTTTTTAGTATCGCGCATGGTTGCAAACGTGTGATACCCTTTTCTTGCAAGGGCAAGCGCAGTTTCATATCCTATTCCACTTGAGCTTCCTGTAACAAGCGCCACTTTTTCCATTATTTGAATAAAAAACGTGGTACTAATAACTCTAAAGACTAGCTCTGCATTATACTAACGGCTTGTCTCCTTCTGTTGGCTCTTCAAGCTCTGTTATTTCCCTGTCATTGATTCGCTGTAAAACTTCACGCGATGAAAGCTTGTGCAAAAACTCGTTGTTGTTGCCACATCTGTATGAAAATGTACATCTAGGACAACCAGCCTCATTTTTGCATGGACATTCCTTTACAATGTACATGCTTCGCTCAAATGCCTTTTCTAGCCTATCATAAAGTGCTTTACTTGCGCCATTTCCACCAATTGCGCCATCATAAATAAAGATCAAGCCAGATGTGCCAAGCGAAATCCCGCCCAAATCTTGTGACACTCCACCAGTAATCATATTGCTTCCTTCAATCACTACATGCTCTGTTGCATGGTAGCCGCTTGCCTCGACATATTGACCATCGTCTGACTTTTCAATTTCATTTAATGGTCTTGGCGCATGAAAAACAAGCCCCTTTGTTACAAAATCATACTCTAGTGGTCTGTCAAGAAGAATCTTTTGACCTTGGGTAATTTCCTGGCCTAACTTTATGTTGGCATAACCGTAGACCTTTTTTTGAATATGCAACTTGCAAAACGCAGTCTCTAGTCCAAAGACACGTCGCTTTTCATAAACAGTCTCAATAGTTGGCCACTCTTCAGTCAAGGCCTTTGTGTAATATGGATAGTCTCTTGGTACCGGAACAATTCTTGCAAACATCTTATCTGGAGAATCAAACTCTACTACCTTGTATCTAGAACCTGCTAGAAAATAGATCGCAGAGGAATGAAGCTCTTCTAGTGCAATTGGCAGCACCCTATCTCCAACCTTTCGCTCATTTAGGAAAATATCAACAGACCTTCCTATCCCCCTGATGCTGTAATCATTTACAAGTGATCTGGCCTTGTCGTAATTTGGGACATATCTATCCTCATACAAAACAAGATTTCCATTTCTTAGCTGCGCTTCAATTACCTGGGCATGCTCTTTTAGCTCATGTCTTGCAATTGGCTTGTCACATGCCATTGCAACCACTTGAAATTCCTCAACAAAGGGATTCTTTGGGTCTATGTAGATTCTTTCTACATCATCAAAATAGTCATGTGGATGATTTTTGTAGTACTGTGAGATAGGATCATTTCCAAGAGCCAAAAACGCATAGCCTCGTTGGCCTTTTCTTGCAGCCCTACCAATTCTCTGCATTAATCTGTTTACAGGAATTGTTGCAGAAATTATCCCATCTACATTGCCAACATCAATTCCTAACTCAAGCGTTGGAGTACAGGAAATTGCCATTAGCTTGTCTGACTTGAATAACTGTTCAACTTTTTTTCTATAGTTTGCCATCAGGCCTGCCCTGTGAACCTTAATGTCAATTTTTTGTTTTTTTGCCTGCATTGCAAGAAGTTCAGAATTTAGATGGGAATTGCTAAAAACCATGGTCTTGTGTTTTTTGCTTGTTAATTTTTTTGCAAGATCTATCATTAGAGCCCTTTGTGTTCGAAGCGATGGAAACAACATGACAAAATCAACATCGCCTTTTTTCCCATAACCTTCAACTAGAATCATTTTTTCACCAAAAAGCTGCTCGCAAAACTCTTTTGCATTTTTCAAAGTAGCAGATGATGCAATAAACTGAATTTTTTTGCAAAGTCGCTTTAGCCTTTTAATTATATAATGAACGTTAGAGCCAAATATCCCAGAATACACGTGAACCTCATCTACAACCATAAACTTTACAGAATCAAGCAATGACGCAAACCTTGTTCTGTTCAAAAGATGATAGTGTAA
>VHBM01000067.1 GCA_016871975.1 Nitrososphaerota archaeon
CCCTTTACTACCTCATCTATCTGCTGGAATGCCTTTTGTGCCCTGAGTAAAAGATCATCGACTTGTGGTGTTAGTGTCTCGTTTTCTGTCTCTATTTTATGAAACCACTCAAACTCGGTAAGACAGGAAATTGCTTTAGGTGACTCCATTCGGGGCAAGATAACAGTTCCAACCAAAAGTTCAGTGACAGCCAATACAAGCTCGTTTTTTTATGATAGTTTAAAATCTTTCTGAATGCAAAAAAATCAGATGTCTTTAATCTATAACTTTTTGTTTAATTTTGATTATCATTTTTTGAAACTCCCAAACATTAAAATCCACTAATTAACGGCTTTTCGTTGACCTTGGACTCAAAACTAGAAACCACTATTGACAAAATATTAACTCAAACAACTACCGAACTTTTAACCACACTTGAAAAAACTTTTGATGAATGCAAAGAGTCCTTATCAAAATCATCTCGCTCCCTTGAGCAAGAGTATGACAGAATCCTAGACGAAGGAAAAAAGGAATCAGAAAAGCTTGAAAAGCAGATAATTGGCAGCTCTGAACTGGAAGCAAGAAACAAGCAGCTCCTACTGACTGCTGAATCAGTTGACAAGGTCTTTGAAAAAGCCATAGAAAAAATTCAAAACATAAAGAAAAATGAGAATTATCCAAAACTAATTTCCACACTAATTGACGAATCAACAAAAGCGTTAGGTACTCAGGAAATTATTGTTCTAACAAACAGCAAAGACAAGGACGTAGTAAAGTCAGTTATCTCAAAATTTCCAAAAGCAGAACTGTCCTCTGAGACTATCACCTGTATAGGTGGTGTAGAGGTGCGATCAAAGGATGGTACTATGACATTTAACAATACAATTGATTCAAGGCTTGAGCGTTTGAAGCCTTTAATAAGGAAAGATATTGCCACGAAATTTGGCATAGGGGAATAAAATGGCAGCAAAGGGACGAATTGTTTGGGTAAGCGGCCCTGCAGTAAAGGCAGACGGCATGGCCGATGCAAAAATGTATGAAACGGTATCTGTTGGTGATGCAAAACTAATTGGCGAAGTAATCAGGCTTACAGGCGATGTTGCATTTATCCAAGTTTACGAGTCAACAAGTGGACTCAAGCCAGGCGAGCCTGTTGTAGGTACTGGCAACCCGCTTAGTGTCTTGCTAGGGCCTGGAATTATTGGCCAGATTTACGACGGAATCCAACGCCCACTAAAAGATCTTTCCAAAGTTTCTGGCTCTTTTATTGGCAGAGGAATCACAACAACTCCAGTTGATATGAAAAAGAAATACAAGTTTACTCCATCAGCCAAAGTTGGAGACACTGTAGAGCCTGGCAACATAATTGGTAAAGTTCAGGAAACTGATTTAATTGATCACAGCATAATGATTCCACCAGATCATCCTGGCGGAAAGATAACAAACATTGTAAAAGAAGGCGAGTATGATCTTGAAACAGAACTAGCGATTACAGAAAAGGATGGAAATAAAATTCCAGTAAAAATGTATCATAGATGGCCTGTTAGAAAGCCGCGTCCATATCAGAAAAGATATGATCCAACAATTCCACTGCTTACAGGCCAGAGAGTAATAGATACATTCTTTCCACTAGCCAAAGGCGGAACAGGCTCTATTCCTGGGGCATTTGGTACAGGAAAGACAGTTACTTTACACCAGATTGCAAAGTGGGCAGACTCTCAAGTTGTAGTGTATATTGGCTGTGGAGAGCGAGGAAATGAGATGACAGAGGTGCTAGTCGAGTTTCCACACCTCAAAGACCCACGTACCGGCAAGCCATTAATGGACAGAACGGTTCTTGTCGCAAATACAAGTAACATGCCTGTTGCGGCAAGGGAGGCAAGCATCTACACTGGCGTAACAATTGCAGAATATTATAGAGACATGGGAAAAGACGTGGTCTTGGTTGCAGACTCGACAAGTAGATGGGCAGAAGCACTACGTGAAATGAGTGGAAGGCTGGAAGAAATGCCAGCAGAGGAGGGATATCCATCATATCTTGCATCAAGGTTAGCAGAATTTTATGAAAGGGCAGGGCGAGTAAAGGCGCAAGGAAGCCCAGACAGAAACGGCTCTGTTAGTCTGGTTGGCGCAGTATCTCCATCTGGTGGTGACTTTACAGAGCCAGTTACAACACATACTATGAGATTTATCAAAACATTCTGGGCGCTTGATGCAAAGCTTGCCTACTCTAGACACTATCCATCAATTAACTGGATGAATAGCTATTCAGGATATCTGACTGATATAGCAAAGTGGTGGAGCGAAAATGTAAGCGATGAGTGGCTTTCCCTAAGAGGAGAGGCATATGGAATTTTACAAAGAGAAGATACGCTAAAAGAAATTGTCAGGCTCTTAGGACCTGAGGCCCTACCTGATGAGGAAAAATTAATTCTAGAGGTTGCAAGGATGATCAAAATTGGAATCTTGCAACAAAACTCTTTTGATGATGTTGATACATACTGCAGTCCTGAAAAACAATTCAAGCTGTTAAAACTTCTAGTACAATTCTACAAAAACGGCCAGCAGGCACTCCGAGATGGGACAACTCTGGTAGATATTCGTGCAATGCCAATAATTGGAGCATTGCTAAAGGCAAGAATGGAAGTCAAAGACAATGAACTTGCAAAACTTGATCAGCTTGGCCAAACAATGATTGAGCAATTCAAAAGTGTAAGAGGTGTCACAGTAACAACTTGAGTAAACACGGCGGCGTGCAGTATAGCAAGATTGCAGAGATCAAAGGACCACTTGTTATAGTAGATGATGTAGAAAACGCAGCATTTGATGAGCTTGTTGAAATTCAAACTAAAGATGGTGAAAAAAGATTAGGCAAAGTTCTTGAGGTAGGAAACGGTAAGGCAATTGTCCAGGTCTTTGAGGGCACGACAGGACTTTCTGTTTCAGGTACTAAAGCAAAGTTTGTTGGCAAAGTTATGGAGATGCCAGTATCAGAAGAAGTACTTGGCAGAGTATTTGATGGACTGGGAAGACCAAAAGACGGCCTGCCAGATCCAATAGCTGATAAATTTTTAGACATTAACGGCGAACCGATGAATCCAGAACAGCGAGAGTATCCTCGTGACTTTATCCAGACAGGCGTTTCAGTAATTGATGGAATGCTTACACTAGTACGAGGACAAAAGCTTCCAATCTTTTCAGGCTCCGGCATGTCACACAATATTTTGGCTGCACAGATTGCCCGCCAGGCAGCAGTTGTTGGAACATCAGACGAGTTTGCTGTAGTGTTTGCAGCAATTGGCGTGCAGTATAGCGAAGCAGAATACTTTAGACGAAGCCTTGAGGAGTCTGGCGCACTAAAAAGAAGCGTACTATTTCTAAACCTAGCAGATGATCCTGCCATCGAAAGAATCATCACACCCCGTGTTGCACTAACAGTAGCTGAATATCTGGCATATGATCTTGGCATGCATGTGCTTGTAATTCTTACAGACATGACAAACTATGCAGAAGCATTACGAGAAATTAGCGCAGCAAGAGAAGAAGTGCCAGGAAGAAAAGGCTATCCAGGATATCTGTATACTGACCTTTCAACAATTTATGAGAGAGCAGGAAGGCTGCGAGGAAAGAAGGGAAGCGTCACACAGATGCCAATTTTATCAATGCCTTCTGATGATATTACACATCCAATTCCAGATCTTACAGGTTACATTACAGAAGGACAGATTGTACTTGGCCGTGATCTTTTCAGACAAGGAGTATACCCACCAGTAAATATTTTGATGAGCCTTAGCAGAATTATGAAAGACGGTATTGGCGAGGGACGAACAAGAGCTGATCACCAGGAAATCTCAAACCAAAACTATGATGCATATTCAAGAGCACAGGAGGTCCGTGCCCTTGCAGGCATTGTAGGAAAGGCAGGCCTTACAGGCGTTGACCTAAAATATCTTGGATTTGGCGATGAGTTTGAAAAAAATTTCCTCTCACAGGCAATTGATGAGAACAGAACAATTGAAGAAACGCTTTCCCTACTATGGAAGGCAGTATCACTATTACCAAAAAATGAGCTAACCAAAGTCAAAGACAAATACATAGAACAACATTACAAGGAAAGATAGCATCTATGTCATTTGGACAAAACGTAGCTGCTACCAAAATCGAGTTACTAAAATACAAGCGCTCAAGCCAGGTCGCCTCTATGGTTCAAAAAATTCTTGATGACAAGCGAAAGGTACTGCTAAAAAACATTGAAGAAATGATTACCGAGGCAACAAAGGCAAGGGGAGGCATCTGGGAGCCACTCCAAGACGTATACAATTCTGTAAATGAGGCATATCTTTCGCTTGGAACAACTAC
>VHBM01000068.1 GCA_016871975.1 Nitrososphaerota archaeon
TGAGAATCGCTAAAACCAATGGTAAGTAATGTAATATCACATTCAAGATCTGAGCAGATTTTTGCTAAAAGTGAGCTATCAACGCCTCCTGAAAATGCAATTCCAAACTTTTTTTTAGAAATTGTGCTTTTTATCGCATTTTGCATTTCATGTAGCAACTCCGTTTTCATATCAAAAGTTGCAATATGGGATACAAAGTGGTTACTGTCTGCTAAATCTAGCAGATTTTTCGTAGTTTCACATATGAAATTGGTAATTTTTAGCAGTCAAGCTTATAAAGATAGTACCGTATTATACGGTATTAGTGATATATGCGTTGCAAGTGGAACTTTCAAAAGAAAAGATCATTTCATTACGAGAAAAAGTTGAAAGAAAAAACTCGATATTCAAGGACAAAAGGTATCTTGATTCATTGTTTTTGCCTTCTAAAATCATAGGAAGAGAAAAGCAGGCAGAACAGCTAATCCAGTATATCGATAGTCTAAAACAGGGACTTTTGGTTCCTGTGATCTCTGTTTATGGAAGAAGCGGAGCTGGCAAGTCAACTGTTGTACGATTTGTTTGCCAAAATATGTCTGATGTTTTGTCATTTTCATTTGTGAATCTTAGAAAGGCAAAAACAGTTTTTGGTTGTTCTAATTTGATCTTATCTGAGCTTGGATCTGAGAACCTAAAAAGTGCACAGGGACTAAACAAGGCAATTGACTGCATGGAAAATAAGATAGAAAAAATCCTTGCGGAGGAGAACAAAAAGTTCTTTGTTTTGATACTAGATGAATATGATGTAATATTTTCTGATCCTAGGGGCAGACCATCTGATTTTGTGTACAAGCTTTTGACACTTGAGGAGAATCTGAGGGAAAAAGGTCTTTGGTTGTGCATCATAACAATATCAAACAATGCACTGTCTGAACACGATCTTGATGATAGGGTAAAGTCAAGAATTGGGAACTCTGAAATCTTTTTTGAGCCATATAGACAGGAAGATGTTTTTAACATTTTACAAGATAGGGCAAAAAAGGCTTTTTCGGTAAAGATGGATACAGCCATCTTGAAACTTTGTGCAAAGCTTAGCTCTGATGATCATGGCGATGCACGCAGAGCTCTTGATTTGCTTCGAATTGCAGGCGAGCTCTCAGATGGTAAAAAACTCACATTGGAAGATGTTGATAAGGCAGTAGAGTTGCTGCAAAAAGACAGAGTTGCAACAATTGTTACAAACTCTTCATATCATATGAGATTAGTGGTTGGATCAATTTGCTCGCTTAGTCTTCTTAGCGGGAATCCGTGGTGTGCTACATCTGCAATTTACAAAAAGTATCATACTATAATATCAAAGGAATTCAAACCACTTTCATACAGAAGGATAGTTGATCTGCTTGTTGAGGTTGAAAACTCTGGATTGGTAGTTTCTAGAACCATATCTAGAGGAAGGTATGGCTATGGTAATGAGTATAAGCTTAAACTTTCGCCTAGTTTGATTGGTCCGTTTGTGTCAGAGGAATGGTGGAATAGCGTGATAGAAAAAAAGAAACAACTAGATGAGTTAGAAGACATTAAAGCTGAGCTAAAATCAAGACCCAGATCTCTTTTTTCACGACCTCTTTTCAGGTCATCTAATTTCTTGAAAAAATACAATTTGGATTTGTAAAAAGATCTACTGGATTCGAAGGGACGAGGGTACCATTCTGTCCTAATTTTAGTCCCGTTTTGTTCGTAAAATTGGTTTGAGCTTTAGAATTAGAATAGCAGAAGCTAAATCTCCTACCTAATTTTATTTTTTATCGCCAAAAAATAATAAGGTAATAAATCACTTTTTGAAACAAATGAAAGCAAAAAAGATAGCCATAATCTCTGGAATCGTTGTTTTGGTTTTGGGCTTGGTTGCAATATCTCAGGCAAACATATTTGGTACAAACTTATCTGTATTTGCAGAGAAAAGCTATTCACAGATAGAAGATTATGAGATAAGAAATGCAGGTGGAACAATATTTTTTTCAGTAAAGACAAAATCTGATCTACCTAGTACAAGTGAGGATTTTGAAAAATCAAAAGTAATTTCTTTTGGCTATGGGTGGCTTTTACAAGACAATGATAGCAGCTTGGAAGGCATTTTTTCAAATGTTCATACGATAGGCGGCTTTATTGGCCCATGGCATTCTGAGATCGTAAGGCTTGTGCCAATGGATGATATCTTTTGTCTTTTGTCTGAGCCAATGATAAATGAGATCTCTGCAGGAGATGGTCTTGTAAGGGTGATTTTATCTGAAGATCAGCTTGACTTTTCATCACATGAAATTGACAGAGCTGCATCTATTGTTATTTTGGAAAATCTTTCATGCAGATCTGGGTTTGAGGCGAAAATAGTTAATGAGCTCAAAAAAGGCTAAAACGTTAGTATTGATTTTTTCCTGAGAAATTTTGTTGTGAATACCAAACACATCAACGATAAAACAAGAACAAAAAACACAGAAACAGGAAATTCTGGAGTAACAGATAGTGGTATTTCAACAAACTCTTGACTCTGATCAATGTTTTCGATTCGTAGCGTAATATCGCCTAGATCCTTTTCTGCAAATCTATGGTTTTCAAAGCTACCTCCTGCCTTTGCAAGTCCCGACTTTCTAGCTATTTCATTTCTATCCTTTATTAGAACAAAATCATACTCTGCCTGTGGTATTGGAATCTCTGTTTTTTTGTCATATATTGTTATTATGAACTCTGCATCGTTGAATATTTCAAGCGGTGATGGGATCCAGGTAAGATCAACAAAATAGCTTCCTTCTACTCCTGTTGGTGTTTGGCTTTCAAGTCGTAGTGGGAATTTTTGTTCAGGAGTTTTTTGTGGTTCTACTACTACCATAAAATCAGCAGATGCCAAAAATTGGTTGTTTATGTTTTCAATGCTTACAACAACAGGCCCTACATTGTTATTTGAAAAGACATATTCTGTAAAGAAGCTTTTTGGTAGAGTATTCATTTGGGCATCAATAGTTTTTCTTAATAGTTCTTTTCCATTTTGTTTTAAAACAAAATCGTATGTGACTGGCTTTTGTTCTTTTACAGCAACATAAAGCTCAAAAATATCAACATAAAATTTTGTTTGCTGATTGTTTTGTATGATTGGAGGATCCCACCATAAATCCACCTGATACTGGACATTGCTTGTATGAGATGACAATGGAAGCTTTACCTCACTGCCAGGCTCTATGGTAAACAGCATATTTTGTGAGAACTTGGCTGCGTCATCTTTAATTGCGAAAAGCTCTAGTTGAGACAAAATCAGATGCACAATTCTGTCATTTTCTGAATAATCATCGATTACAACTGATCGTTCAGGTAACAGAATTCCATTTACAGCTGCATGATAATTTGTTAAAAGCAAATCACCGAAAGTCTTTGGAATGTGAACTTCCATGTGTACAACACTTACCTGTTCTAGATAGTCTTGTTTCCAATCAAATGGCATCGAAAATGATATTTTCCTTTGATCTTGTAGGTACTCAAAATTCTCTATATTATCATAGTATGATGTTATGCCAAGAAGGTAATATTTTTCATTTGAACCAGCAACATCATGTAACGTTTTTTCTGCCAAACTTATTGCTGCATTAAATGAAATAGGGTTTTCCAAAAATTCAGCTGACTCTAATGTTAGTATCTTGATATGAAAGTTGTAAAGGCCACCTGAGGTAAAAATCGGCCCTTCAATTGTTATTGGGTTTGAACCATCTGCTTTCCATATTTTGCCAGATGGTTTCTGTTTGCCGTAAATTTTGAGCTCAGAACCTGTGGTTTTTGTTTTAAGATACAGACTACCAAGCTTGTCATAAAAGAGATCACTGAAAATCTTTTTTTCTCCTTTTGATAGCTCAACAAGATATGTTACGTCATTGATAGCCTTTCCTGTATCTGCGTCAAAAAACTTAACAACTATCTCGTGTTCGTTTTCCATTTGTTCGTAGGTTGGGGGATTAACTGAAAGGAAAATTGTAACGTTTCTCTCGTCAAATTTTACAGGAGGAAGCGTCTCACCGCCTATGCCATGACCAAAGGCAGGCTCAATTGTAACGCATAGAAAACATAATGGAACAAAAAGCAAGAAAACTTTCAAGCGCATATATTCTTGCAATTTTTTAGTGGTAGAAAAAGTTGTTTTATGATTTGTTTTGACTAGAGCGGATTTATAATATCTTCAAAGCTTGACGCTAGCTTCTCAAGGCCTGATGGACTGTATTTTTCAATTACTTTG
>VHBM01000069.1 GCA_016871975.1 Nitrososphaerota archaeon
TATAAATTCTCTAAAGTGAGTTTAGAATTTTTGCAAGCTTGACATCGTTTTCTGTAACTCCACCTGCATCATGGGTCATCAAGTCCACCTTTAGTTTGTTGTATACATTAAACCATTCAGGATGGTGATCCATTTTTTCTGCATGGATTGCAGCCCTTGTCATAAATCCAAATGCTTGGTTAAAATCCTTGAACTGGAACTCTTTGTGTAGTTTTCCGTTTACTAGCTGCCAGCCCTGTAATTCTTTTAGTTTTTCTTTTATTTGATCATCTGATAGTTTTGCCAGTCCCATGACAAAATAACTTGATTGTCAAATTAATAGGTTAATCTGCCTATTCTGAGATAATAGTGTCTTTTTGTAGAAATTAGATTGATTATAACAAACTGTGAAATAGGACATTTTTTACGAACAAAATGTCTTATGTTTGGACAAAAATTCTAGCCTCACATCTAACCGTAACCACTTTGTATCCCGTATTGCAACTTTTGATATGAAAACAGAGTTGCTACATGAAATGCAAAATGCGATAAAAAGCACAATTTCTAAAAAAAAGTTTGGAGTTGCATTTTCAGGAGGCGTTGATAGCTCACTTTTAGCAAAAATCTGCTCAGATCTTGAATGTGATATTACATTACTTACCATTGGTTTTAGCGATTCTCATGATATCGTGTTTTCAAAAAAGATTTCAAAAATGCTTGGCTTGCCACACAAAATCCTAGAAATATCTCCAGATGATTTTTCCGATATCTCAAACAAAATAAGACAAAAAATCAACACTGATAATCTATCATGGAATGAAAACTGTATTGCATTTTACCATGTCGCAAAGCTAGCAAAAAGCCTGAATCTCGATACAGTAGCAACAGCAAATGGAATTGATGAGCTATTCTGCGGCTATAATGTCTATAGGGATGCAATCAAGGAAGGCGATGATAAAATAATTGAACTAATGGACAAAAAAATTGAAAATGAATTAAACATGATGAAAGCAGTAAACACAACATCGTCTGAATTTAACGTAAAAATCATCCAACCCTTTCTAAACCAAGATTTCATAATTTATGCAAAAAAGATTCCAGTTTCTGAAAAAATCAAAGATCAAGATGATCTGATAAGAAAACACATTATCCGAAAACTTGCACTAGAGATCGGCGTTCCAGAAGAGTCTGCAAACAAGAGAAAAAAGGCGTTACAGTACGGCTCGCAAATTCATAAAGCGCTAGTAAAGTCTAGATGAATTTTTTGACAGTTTTCTGAACTGTCTTATTTACATTATTAATTATCATCAAAGATGCACCAAAGTGATTCTCTGGAACAAATATTGATTCTATTTCTCGTTTATTCAGAGAAGATGAGATGAATCTGTCATTTTTTACGGCATCAATAAAATCCATTTCCTTGTCATGAGCCAAAAACGCTACCTTTTGAACTGCTCTATATGCTTTGAATCTTGGAATACCCTTATTGAGTAATGCCTTTAGTAAAAATTCCGAAAATATTTGCCCCTTTGTGACATAGAGATTTTCTCTAATCTTTTTTGCATCTACATGTAAAGTTTGGATAATTTTGATCATGGCCTCTAACATCTCATCAAGCAAAATAGAGCACATTGGTATGGTAAAGCGCTCGTTTGCAGAGTTTGAAAGGTCCCTTTCATGCCAGTGAGGAATATTTTCAAATGATATGTGTACTTGGCTGCGCAAAAGCTTTGATAGTGAAGTAATTCTCTCGCTTTTTGTAGGGTTTCTTTTTACAGGAACGGCGCTGCTTCCCATCTGCCCTTCCTTGAAATATTCAGCTACTTCACCAATTTCTGTTCGCTGCAGGTTGCGTATCTCTACTGCAATTTTTTCAAGTGTAGAGCCCAAAAGTGCAAGAGAAAACACGTATTCTGCATATCTTTCCCTTGGAATTATCTGGGTTGTGACCTCTGCGGGATAAAGTGATAATTTCTTTGCAACTCTTTTTTGCACTTCTAGTGCCTTTGCACCCATAAGAGAACCAGTACCAACAACCCCAAGTGTCTTGCAAAGCAACACTCGCTTTTTTATTTCCTCAACCCGTTCAACATGCTTTGCCATCTCTGCTGCCCAGTTTGCAAATTTCAGACCAAACGAGATTATGCTTGCATGTTGGCCATGTGTTCTGCCAACTGCAGGTACGTTTTTGTATTTTAGTGCCATCTTTGATAAAAGCAGAGCAAGCTTTGCAACCTTTGGCTGGATTATTGCTAGTGCGTCTCGCATTTGCATCGAGGTGCTAGTATCTACGAGATCATTACTTGTAAGTCCATAGTGAACCCATGGTTTTGCCTCTGCCTTACATTTCTCACTCAAGGCTTCTACAAGTGCTGCCGTATCATGATCGCTTTTTGCCTCCAGCTGCTTGATTCTTTTTGCAGTAATCTTGCCAGATTTAGAAGTCACAAGGATGTTTTTTCCAATATCTTTTGGAATCATTCCTATCTCGCTTTGCGCCAAGGCAGTGGCCCCTTCGATTTCTAGCTGATAATTTATTTTGTTTTGCTCTCTGAAAATCTCTACCATCTCTTTTGTGCCATAGCGACCACTGTCTATAGGTAGAATCGACAACACTAATTCTTTTTTTATATCGAAAATAAATCTATGTTTTAAAGCGTATAGTTTGAAGATGCACCATCAAAATTTATCACAACCCCTGAAAGATACTTGATGTTGTTTTGCACAACTGCTTTAACAAAATCTCCAATCTCTTTTGGCTTGCCAAATCTTTTCATTGGCATGGTTTTTTTGATCTCTTCTGCATTTTGGAACAACTCACGCATCCTATCAGTATCTATGAGACCTGGCGCTATGTTGATGCAGCTAATGTCTTTTGCAGCAAGCTCCTTGCTTAGCAGCTTAAAAACGCTAGTAAATGCCAGCCTATAGGCACTTGAAATAACTAATCTTGGGTTTGGCTCTTTTATTACGCCTGAGCTTATCAAAAAGACATATCCATCATTTTTTATTGTGATATTTTGCAAGAGAACACAAAACCCCAAAAACAACTGGTTGTGGTATTTTTGCCAGTCCTCTACTGTAACAGAACGAAATTCCTTTGCAGGTGGCCCGCCAGTGTTTAGTACAAGAATGTCTGTTTCCTTGTTTTTTTGCGCAAATTTTTTCACACTATCAAGGTTTGACGTGTCTAGTTCCTCTTTTGATGTTGCAATCACATCACAATCAATTGATTTTAGCGCATCCGCAATGGCTTTTCCAATTCCTCTAGAACCGCCTAAAACAATCGCCTTTTTCATTTTACAACAAAGTAAGAAAATCACATTCATTTTAAACTAATTGTTTAGTTTTTAGAAAAAACCCGACTGAAACAAAATTATGATTTAAATTGTGTGCGGTTTTTCTCTATTCGTTATTGATGTCACAACCATCTCCAAAAAAAGTAAGCAACATGGTGTATAGAATAGAGCCAGATAAGAGCCGTGGCATGAGGGTGCCTGTTACAATTTACGCAGATGAAAAGCTTTTAGAAAAAATGATGACAGACAGGACAATCTCTCAGGCAATCAATGTCTCAACTTTGCCAGGAATACAAGGCCATGCAATAGTGTTGCCTGATGGCCATGAGGGCTATGGCTTTCCTGTTGGTGGAGTTGCTGCAATGGATGCGGAGGAGGGAATGATTTCACCAGGTGGTGTTGGTTATGATATCAACTGTGGAGTACGACTGTTACGTACCAATCTGACAGAGCAAGATGTAAGGCCAAGACTAAAGGATCTAGTGACTGATCTTTTCAACTCTATACCATCAGGTGTTGGCTCAAAGGGTGCAGTCAAGCTAAACAACTCCCAACTTGATGAGGTTCTAGTAAAGGGTGTAAACTGGGCAATTGATAACGGCTATGGCTCTGAAAATGATGCAGAGGTGTGCGAAGAAAACGGTCAGATAAAAAATGCAAACCCAAACAAGGTCTCTGACAAAGCACGCAAGCGAGGTATGCCACAGCTTGGCAGTCTTGGCTCTGGAAATCATTTTCTTGAGGTACAAAAGGTGGCAGAAATTTTAGATGAAAATGCAGCAA
>VHBM01000070.1 GCA_016871975.1 Nitrososphaerota archaeon
TGTTCTTCTTTTAAAGTGACCATCTCTTCTTCTGGAACTGTTTGCTCTGTCATTTTGGATTTACCCATGTCAAAACTACCTGTTAATGCTAAAACTCCTATGATTATGGCTGCAGCAGCAACTGCACCGCCAATTATTACATATGTTTTTGATTTTGAATTCATGGAAAAACTTCCCATAGCCACGAGCTCACAGATCCGTGTTAAATGAGTGTTTGCTTGTATGTGTCTATTTTTGTCGCAGTCTTTTGTCCAGCTTTCGAAGCTCACGCAAGTCAGTTATCTCAACTGCGTTACTTTTTGTAATAAGGCGGGAAAGTTTTGGTTTTGCTTTGTTACCAAGCTTCATTATGACCTTGCCGTTGTGCGCTATGTTCAGTGTCAAGTGATTTTCTTTTAGGTTTTTTGCAAACTCACGGGCCTCACTTAGCTTTGAAAATATGCTAGTATATGCAGGAATGTTAAATGAAAGATCAACTAGATTTATTGTAATTGTATTCTTGTCTGCAATAAACTGCATCGAGTCTTTGTTGTTTTCTTTTATCTCAAGCGTACCGCTCTTTATTCCCCTTAGCAGATCAACAGACAGTCTGGTATCCATATCTCTAGCCCGCAGTTATTGTTATCTTGCCATTTATCTTGATCTTACCTGCAGGAAGAAATTTTCCACCAGTAGTATTTGTTCTGTCTAGCTCAAATGTTACGTCATTGAATGCATATGTTATTGAGGCATGTTTGTCAGTTAGCCTCTCAAATACCTCTGCAAGCAAGTTTACCCACTCGCCTTCAGCTGATTTCATAGTAAGAGTATACTGGAATAATTAATGAGGGTTTAGGTAAAGCAAAGACTAGTCTGATAAATAATAAGAAAAATGTCTAGTAAAGAGGTCTCTTAGTTGTTTCTCTTTACTGCGATTTCGATGGTGGAAACGTTTCGTTTTTTTCCGTCTTGTGACTCTAGCGATTCAGAGCCTATCTTGATGTCTCCTATAGAGTGTCTTGAATCACTTCTGCGTACGACAATTTGTGCTACATCTACTGCGCGACCTATGCTTAGTCCTCTTGCCTTGATATTTACTTGCGGCGAGTTTGACAGCTGAATCAGCGTAGATGTCACATATGCCATTAATGGCTTCTTGCCGATGTATATGGTGTCTCTGTTTTCTGTAGACATGGCAACTTTCTGCCAGCGGATAATTTAAAGCTAGGATATCTTTGATCCATCCCAAGGGATTTATCTGGTGTATCGCTATCCTAGATGTTGCAAATATTCGCAGTTGCTGCAATTTTTTTCATGTTTTCCATATCCCCTTTTGCGATATCTTTTGCAATAACAGACGATACTGTTTTGCAGGACGCAAAACTAGTTGCAGATGATAATACAATAAAGGTTGATAACCAAGTAATGATAGTTGCAGACTTGTCAAATGGTCAGGACAGAAACCAAAAGTTTGCATATATTGTACAGATCCTAAACGAAAATGATATCGTAGTTTCACTTTCCTGGCTTACTGGAAGCTTGTCTGCATATCAGACATTTTCGCCTGCACAATCATGGACGCCAACGCAGGCAGGAACCTATACTGTTCAGATTTTTGTTTGGGAAAGCGTTGATAATCCTACGCCGCTTTCACATCCTCTGCTTTTGACTGTAAACGTAGTCGATACAGAAGTTTAGAAACTTATTGTACTTGGCAAATGTAATTCATACATGAATGAAGTTTGCAGTAATTGTTCTAGACCTCTAGATGAGCATACAAAAAAAGAGCTAGCATCATGTATGCTTGAAATTGCCAAAACTACAGATTCTAATCTAACAGATGAAGAGGTAACTGAATATTTTAATAAAATCAAAAGCAGCGAATTTTTTAGAATGTCTCAAAAAGGCAAAAAAGCCTAGAACTATCTTCCGCCCTGTGATAGTATTGCCTGAAGCGTGTTTGTGTTTCTAATTTTTGGTATCCTTCTAATCTTGTTTGTAATGATTTCTGTTAGCTTTTCTTTATCTGCCTCAATTTTACAAAAAATATCAAAAACACCAAACGTTCCTCGTACTTCTTTTATCTCTGGTGTTTTCATTAGCTCATTTATTATCTGAGTCTCGGCTCCCAAATCGCAGTTAATTAGCACATAGGCAGTTTCCATGTTTTCACTTTGTGAATCTATTGAGGCTTATTAAAAATAGTCTTTTAGCGAGGTTTTGTTTTGGCTTGGAATCTTGGCAATCTCAAATCCTTCCTTTCTTTTGGAAAATGACTTTGTTGCATCAAGGCCCATCTTTGCAGTTTTTAGCCTTTTTTGATCACTAGACGGATCAAGGCTAGAGCCACGTACATTTTTTAGTATTATTATGTCACGGTCTGCCTGAAACCTTGTTGCCATGGCATATTCAACAGACTCTGCACTTGTAGGGTCAATGTCTTCATCAACTACTGTAACCATCTTTAGCGATCTGTGTGTCTCAAATGTTTTTTTAATAATTTTTTTTGCATCATTGTCTCTTTTTTTCCTAATTTGTACAACTGCATGGAGCCAGCTGCATCCGCCATTTGTAAGACAGACCTGTCTTGTCTGTGGATATATCCGTTTTAGCTCGCCAATTAGTTTTGCCTCAATTGGCATTCCCATAAGTAACCTGTGTTCTGAATATCCAGAAAGAATGTCATGAAAAATTGGATTGTTTCTATAGTATAGTGACTCTAGCTCAAAAACTGGCTGCTGTCTTGCAAAATCATATGTCCTTAGCATCTCAACCATCCATTCCTTGTGAGTTTTATCACGCAGAATCTTTCCTTCCATGACAATTTCTGCACCTGAAGGCACAAAAAGGCCTGAAAACGGGCACTTTGCCATTGCCAGCCTATTGTTTAGCAGTGAATTTGCAATTTCGATTTCGTCTTTTCCCCATTCTGCCTGATATGCCCCAGCTATGGAGATTGCTGGATGTACTCCAACTGTTATTGCAACCCTTAGGTCTTGGCCGTGCTGTTTTGCATTCATAAATGTTCGATGCAAGTGTCTTCCCTCAACCATTCTTACAGAAAAGTGTCTTTGATCCAAAGGCATCAGCCTATGAAATGAGGAGTTTTGTGCTCCAGTATCTGGATTTTTTGCATAAATTATTGATGAGGTGATAAATGGTCCTGGCTCTTTTTCAAAATGTTTTATGATTGGCAAAGCTGAAATGCTTTTTTCCCTGTTTTGAAAAAAAATGCCCCTTGGTGTGTTTTTTGGCCTTTTTACATTCCTTATTGCAGAAATTACCCTTTTGTGGATATCAGATTCCTTTGCGCCAACTGCCTGGGCAAACCTTTTCCTAGTCCCAACAAGATTGGTTACAACCCTAAACTTGCTGCCCTTGATATTTTCAAAAAGTGCGGCATACGAGCCGTCAAGCTTTGCAGTAATTGCTGCAATTTGATACCTCGTTGATACCTCTTTTCGTATGGTTTTTAGCTGGCCTGACTTTTTTATTATATCAAGATAGGACCTAAGATCAGTCATTTTTTGCAATCTCCATTATTTCGCCAACTAGAAATTTGGCAGAATTAGAATCAAGCTCTTTTGATACAGCTATTGTAACTATACTAATTCCCTTTGTGATGGTAGCAAGTTTTTCAGCTGTTAATTTTAAAAATAATGATTCGGTTCGTGACGGGATTACAGTTGCAGTTGTAGGAGCAGGGCCGGTTCCAATTGATGCAACCATTGCTCCGATTTTTTTTGAGCCTTCTGTAACTGAAACAAAATTCCCATTATCGAACTTGAGCATTTGTACCAAAAACGTTCGTTTGTCTACATCCACAGTTTTGCTTACAAAACCTGATGCAGACATTAATGAAAAACGATAAGCCTATGCCTTTATTGCTATCGTTTCTGCTTGTGCGTCAGCTT
>VHBM01000071.1 GCA_016871975.1 Nitrososphaerota archaeon
AAGTCAGGCATTGACAGCCTATGTAGTCTGTCAAGTTCCATAAATTGTCAATTTTTGATTTTTTATACCGGGTTTAGCTTTTACTCGTACCACAAAAAGATCATACAAGTCTTAGTGGGTAATGGGGGTGTTTTTGTGGTTGGCTGCAATAGTTACGAACAAGTGCTAAACCCCCCATAAAATTAGGCATTTTTGAAAAAATGGTTTTGTTCGTAAACTAGTACTAAAGACAAAGGGGTTTAGCTTTTACGAATAAATGGCATTTATTAGAAAATTTAAGTTTTTGAAGATTTCAAAATCTAGAAGGTGCATCCTTTAACATAATATGAAAAAATAGACATTTTTAGCCTGGCTTTAGCATAAAATGAGTGGCTAATCCTGCTTTTTTCGCATCTGTACTATCTCAATTTCCACAGTTTCTAGTGGTTCGTCTACTTGGTTTCGCCTGATCGCAAACATTTTTGGCTTTTCATAATCTTCGGTACAATCAGGACATGCATAAACTAGAACTCTATGTTCATTTGGTGCCTTTGGGTTTGAAAGATGTGGATAATATACTAGCCTTGCACCACAATCAACGCAATATCTATTGGCCCGCCTAGTTCTGGCCAATGTAAACGTCCTGCATTATTGCTGATATGCGATCAGATATTAGATCTATTCAGTCTAAATCAGTAAACCAAAAGGTTCCATGGATCGATATTTCTAAATTCGGGTTTAGAAATATCATTAATAATGATTAATGTTCGTAATAGATTTGCGATTGTGAATTTAGCATATTTCTTAATTCGAATTAAGAAATATGAAAATGCGCCGCCCGTCAGACTTGAACTGACGACCATCGGATTAACAGTCCGGTGCTCTACCACGCTGAGCTAGGGCGGCAACAGGTTTGTACCTAGTCGAAAGCGATTTAATCTTTACTGGTTAAACTGTGAAAAGAATTCTTGGATTTCTTTGTTATATTTTTCAACAAGATCAATAATTTCTAAATGCTCATCTGCTGTTGGCTCACGCTTGTGAAATACTTGAAATGCACTTAGTGCTGAACCAACCATTTCACCTACAAAAAAACCACATAAAAAATCACCAATATTTTGACATCCCCATACTTCACCTATCCTTGGAGAGGCGCCAGCATTTTTGTAAAGCGTGAGTGTCTCTTGAATTAGCCTGTTTGTTTGTTCCTTAAATTCAGGATCAAGTGGCATTACTAAATTATGGATTAATGGTAATTTAGTCTTGTTTACTATTTTTCTATGCCTTTTGACTTTGAATAAATGTAAATACCGTCAAGAAAAACACGGTGGTCCTTTCCTTTTACCTTTGTTTTTAGCTCAATTTCTGCTGCAGTCTGAGATACATCTGTGAGAACAGGTCCTGTCAGAATTAGGTCGTCGCCTTTTGATACAACCTTTGTTTTTCCACGAATTGTGGCAATTCTTGGGGCACGTTCGCCTTGGAAATTTTCTACAAGAACTTGGTCGTCTTTAGTCTTTACAGTTATTGGAAAATGTGCATAAACTATCTTCATTTTTGTTGTATAGCCTTCAACAACCCCTTCGCATAGAGTCTTTAGGATAGAGCTTGCCGTGTGTAAAATAGCATAGTCTCTTTTTCTAGTTCCTTGTGCTTTTACAAGTATAGTTTTGTCTTTTACCTCTATTGTTACAGGTATTTTTTTAAAGTTCTTGTATGTTTTTCCAAGCGGGCCTTCAACATGAATCATGTTCTTTTTTTGGGTCACGGTTACTTTTTGTGGGATTTCCACTATCTCTTCAAACTTTTCGAGTTGTTTAGTAGACATAGCCTATCAATAGTCCTCCTAAACCCTTGTTTGCTGCATCATGATGTGACATTACACCCTGATTTGTTGTAACCAAAAGCATTCCTCTTGAGTATGATGGCAGGTATTGTTGCTCCCATTCATTATACTCTGTTTTTTTTACCTTGAATCTTGGTGTGATGGCACCACATTTTGTTATCTTTGCCAACAGTTTGATTTTGAACTTGCCTCCACGTCTATCATCAATATGTTCGAATTCGCCAACATATCCTGATTTTTGTAATGTTTTTAGAACTTCAACTCCAAGCTTTGAAGTGGGCATGACAATACAGTCACCTCTGCGTCGTGCCTCTGTGTTGTATAATGTTACAAACAAATTTGATAATACGTTAGTTGCTGGCATTTTCTTTTCACTATTTGTTTTTCCTAAATCCTAGAGAGCCTGCTACTTCGCGAAAGCATCGACGGCAAATCATAAGGTCATATTTTTGGATAACTGCTGTATAATCACCACATCGCTTGCACCATCTTGAGCCTCGCCCAAACTTGTGTTTTTTTCTGCCAGTAAATTCGTATGTTCGATTCTTTGCCATTATACTATCTCCACTCCAAACTCACTAGATAGAAACTCCTGTGCTTCTCCATGAGATATTCTATGAGTTTTACCAATCTTTGCCTTGTGGCGACTACGAAATCTAATACTAAATCCAGGTCTTGCCAATGTTACTGCTACATCTAATCCAAGGATGCCAATTTTTGGGTCATATTTTATTCCAGGAATGTCTATGTGTTCTTTAATTCCAAATGAAATGTTTCCAAAATCATCAAATGATGAACCCTTGATTTTGTTTCCCTTTGCCTCAAATAGTCGCTTTAAAAGTGCGGTAGCGTCTTTTCCTCTAATAGTTACTGCAACACCAATTGGTTCGCCTTTTCGCACACCCCAGTCTCTTTGAGTTTCTTTTGCTTCACGTGCACATGATTTTTTACCAGATATTTGGTCTAGGGCAAGTTTTGCAATCTCGATTGCATCTCCAGATTTTCCAACACCCATGTTCAAGACTATTTTGTTAAGCGTAATTGCTTTCATTATAGATTGAGTTTGCTGTGACATATTTTTCACCTAACTTGAATGACAGGTTTTTCTTTTCCTACTGCCATGACAAGATCCAGAGGAATTTCGATCTTTCTTTCTCCAAGTGAGATTAGTGCGCGCTTTGGTAGAATGTATGTGCCTTCTCGTATCTCTTCGACTTTTCCAATCTGTCCTGCGTTTATTCCTCTTGTAACTATAACTTGAGAACCTTTTTCTAATTTTATTACTTCTAAAATTTTCTGCTCTGGAATCTGGAGTAGACAAGAATCGCCTACATTAATGGCAGTATCTGAAACCATAGAACGACCATCATGGAATCCGAGCTGTGTTTTTTTGCCTTTTATCGTAGTTTTACTTGTAAGCTTGACTAGTTTTTTTGATTTTTCGGTATTTGAAATTTTTAATGGTTTTAGCACGTGTCCTCCTTGTGGTACCAGGCGATAAACATCGGAAACACCAGATAATTCAATAACATCCATCAGGCCTATTCCGTGGTGTAGCGATTTGCGTTTTATTCCATCTATTGTAACTTTTCCTCCATAAATTGCAGATTTTGACTCTCTAAGGTTTTTTGTGAGCTTTAATGTGTCACGAACCATGACCGCACTTGGGATCGAATAGTGTTTTGAGTGAGGACCAGGCCTTACTGTTACAACAAATCGCTTGTCTTTTCTTGTAATACCCCAAAACGTTGGCGCCATTTGTCGTTTTAGTTTTTTGCTACCTGCTATGCTTACCATTTATTTTTCACTCTTTACCTTTGATTCTTTTTTTGGCTTTTTTGTTACTGATTTAGCTTTTGACACCTTTGCAGCAGGCTTGGCTTTTGGATCTTGCTTTGGTATTGGTTCAGTTTTTGGTGATTCGTGTTTTTCTTCTGTTTTTGGCTTAGTTTCTTGCGTCTCTTTTGGTTTTACTTCTTTATCCTTTGAAG
>VHBM01000072.1 GCA_016871975.1 Nitrososphaerota archaeon
CGAGAAACTTTGGTTTCTCTAAGCTCCATGATCAAATTCTGAAATGCTCCAAGATCATCTGTTTCAAAAGCTAACATAAAATCTTCATCATGAATTCCAAAAGAATATGTCGTGTTAAGAATAACCTGAGGATATTTTTTGCCTATTTGTATGTGCTCGTCCATCATTTGCTGTCTTTCTTGTACTGAAAGCAAATACCATTCACGAGTTTTGATAAATGGATAAACAATCACGTATTGTTTTTGTTCTTCACCTGCAAGCCATCCATGACCTTTTGAGCCTTTTGCATAAATTGACGGTCTAGTGTTTGAGAGGTAAACATGAGTTGGATAGATGTATTTTCCAAATACAGTAAGATAGATTTTTGAAACAACATCCTGTATTTCCTCAAGTGACTTGGCTGCAAACCAAAGCAAAAACTCGGCATCGTCACGTAACCCAAGCGTTGAATATGATCTAAACCTGATGTTGGACTTTTTAATGATGTTTTCAACCTCTTTTGCGGATTCCTCTTTTGCCAAGTCAGCCATCCATCTCCATTTAGGGTCGATTTTGAAAAATGAGAAACTAAAGAACACTTTATTCTCACTTAGATTGGTTTGAGGCTGGTTTTCCATGGATTTCATCTCTTGTCCAACACTATCCTTAAGTTCTTGCATTGCATTTTGTGCTTTTTTTAATATGTTTTGTAATTCATCTTGATACTTTTTGGCATCACTGCTCATATCAGCTTGAATCTTGATGCCTTATAATAATAAAATCCTATTTTGAATTCTTTAGTTGCTGGCTTTCTAAAACCCAGTCATAACCTTTTTGTTCTAACTCATCTGCCAAGGAAGCGTTTCCACTTTTTAGAATCTTGCCTTGTGCAAATACATGAACATAATCCAACTTTTTAAGATATTTTAAAATTCTTGCATAATGAGTAATGACAATTATCGTAGAATCTTTGTCTGAAACCTCGCTGATTGCTTTTGCAACAGATTGCACAGCGTCAATATCGAGTCCAGAATCTGGTTCATCTAAAATAGAAATTGTTGGTTTTAGTACAGCCATCTGCAATACTTCGGATCTTTTCTTTTCCCCACCAGAAAATCCCTCATTAAGATATCTTGTTAGAAAATCATCTTGTAATCCAACTTTGTTCAAATTATCTTTGAGGTATTTTTGAAATTCTCTTACTGTAATGAAAACTTCTCTGTTGCTACCTTGCATTGATTTACTTAACGCATTGTAAGCTGTTCTAAGAAAATGAGAATATCCAACTCCTGATACTTCGGTTGGATATTGAAATCCCAAAAAGAGACCTCGCTTTGCTCTTTCATCTGCTGAAAGCTCTAAAATGCTTTGGCCGTCAAGTAAAATGTCGCCTTTTGTAACTTCGTATTTTGGATGGGCAAGTAGTGTGTATGCAAGTGTGCTTTTGCCTGATCCGTTTGGACCCATCAGAGCATGAACCTCGCCAGGTCCAGTCTTTAGATTCACTCCTTTGAGTATTTGCTTTCCTTCTCTTTGAACATGAAGGTCCTTGATTTCTAAAACGGCCATACGTGCACTTGAGGCCTTTTCTCCAATATAACCCCGACGAATTTTAGCTAATCCTAAGCAGGTTCATTCTAGTTTTTTAGAAATAAAGAAAAAAGAAAAAAGAGTTAGTTTTTGGCCAGTAATGGTCGTAAAGTTACCTTGAGTCTGTAGCTTGCTAGGATCTCTTTACACCTATTTCGTATTGTGACTTCTGTAACGCCTGCCACGCTTGATACATCGCGTTGAAGAACGCTTTGACCTAGCAGAATAGATGCTACGTACAAATATGCTGCTGCAATACCGTTTGGTGCTTTTCCATCAGCAAGATTGTTGTTTTTTGTTTTTTGTGCAATTTCTAGAGCTATTCTTTCTACTCGTACATCTGTTTTTGTCAGATTAGCAATTTTTGAGATGTACTTGTCCATTGTTAGTACAGGTGCTGTATCGGTACCAAGCTCCATTACCAAAGTTCGATAGTAACGTGCCGCGAGTTTTGTTTTTGCCTTTACATCCTTTGGTTGGCATACTCCTTTGCAAATCTCTTCAAGAGATCTTACTACATTGCACTGTTTGCATGCCATGTATACTGTAGCTGCCGAGATGCTTGTTACAGATTTTCCTTTCACTTCGACTTTTCCATCTAGATTTCTATAAATCATAGATGCTGTCTCTAGTACGTTTTTTGAAAGAGAAACGTTCTCACATGTTTCACCAATTTTTGATAAGACATTTGAGAGTCTTCTTTCTCGTGGTGATGAAACTCGTACTCTTTGTTGCCATTTTCTCAGGTTGTACATTTGGTTTGCTACTTGGGAGCTGATAGTTTTTCCGCTAAAGTCTTTGGTGCTAATAGAAATCTCTGTTGTTATTCCAAGGTCGTGCTGAGAATAGGTAGTTTGACCTGTTGCTCTAGCTAATCGCATTTTGTCTTCAAGATTAGTACTTCTTGTTTCTGGACCATAGTCTGCCATTTGTTCTGCTACGACAATGCCGCATGTAGAACAAATTAGTTCGCCACTCTGAATGTCATCAATAAGTGATGATTTGCATTCAGGACAGCTAGTTTGTATTTCTAATGTATTCATTTTTTGTGTCTCCTGAATTTTTTATAATTTGCAGGAGTTGATGCAAGTGCGAAAATTTTTTTGCCAATGTATTTCTTGACATTGTTAGTTAACGGAATCGCTGATGCATATGGTTGTGCGACAGGACCAATCAATTCTGTTACTTTTGCAACTTTGTCAAGCTTTTCGTCACAGAGAACTTGTCCCTCATCAACAACTTTGATGAGTTTTACAATTACTCTGCCACTATTGGCCAAATGTAAAATTTCCCCTACCTCCTGCAATTAATTGCAAAACTATTCCGCAGTTATCATAGACTTCTGTCAAAATTACTTTAGCTAACAGTAATATTGTATCTTACTTTGATTGTTTTGCTCTTTTTGAAACTAGTTTTTGAGAAATTTTGTCAAGAATTTTTGTTTTTGGTGATCCTTTTGGAACCACAACATATCCTGATCTAACATAAGGTCGTTTTGGAAATCTCACCTTATCATCAGATTCTTTTATTTCAAACCCAGCATCTTTTACAGCATCAATTAATTCATTAAGTGATGGATCAAAAACACATTTTTCTTTTGCAAGTTTTCGTCCTTTGTTTTTTGGTAATGTTTTATTAAAATAATCCAACCAGATTACGACATGCTCGTAATCTTTCATACAATCACTTTACTAAAATTGCATTAACTATGCCGTGCTGTCCAGGTCTTGAGACTACCTTGCACTTACCATCTTCGGTTTCAAGTATTGCGCCTTTTGTTATAACACCACGTCGTTGATAGTCATTGTTAGTTGGATTTTCAAGAACTCGAAGAATTTTTGTCTTTTTCACTTTTGCATCAGCTAATGACAAGTTTACAAAATCAATTGTCTTCAATGCTGTTTTTTGATTCTTACCGCGCACCTTTCTTGTTACTGTAACTTGAGCTTGTGTGAGTGCTTCGTTTGGATATCTATCTATTTCATATTTTCTTCTAGTTCTCAATGGATGTCGTCTTCCGCCTGTTATCTTACTTGTTGCTAGATTCTCGATTGATTTTTTCACAAAAAAACCATACAACACTCTAATTTATACAAAACGCGGATAATGTGAGACTAGTACTGATTACTGGACTGCAGGGATGGGTTGCTCTGTTGGTACTTGCAAATGAGATGTCTTTCTGACCTTTTTGAACAGTTTTTG
>VHBM01000073.1 GCA_016871975.1 Nitrososphaerota archaeon
CATATGCTGCTGTAGCAATTGGAGCAGGATCAGAAGATGTTACCAACTTTTTGGAAAAAAATTACAAAACAGAGATATCTCAAGGAGATGCTGCCGCACTTGCAATTGCTGCAATAAATCTCAAAAGTGAACAAAAAGAAGGAATAAAACACATCAAGATGGCCGAAGTAAAACATGACGCAAAGCTTTTGCAGCGAATAACTGAAGCTGATCTTGAGAAATTCTACCAAGTAGCAAAACAAAAGTTTACCAACTAAAGATTGCCTATTTTGTTCGTCCGATTCCCACTACCAAATATAATATCCGCCAAGTCAGTCCTCGTGTGGGTTTAGGCAGTTACTGGAACGAAGTTCTAGGTGTGTTACGTGAGATAATTCCAGTCTATGATAAGGTCAATTCGTATATTTCACTTGGAAAAGACAAGGAACACCGTCTAAGAGGAATTCGAAATAGAGTAAAGAGTGGAGATTCAATACTTGATGCAGGTTCTGGATTTGGAAATATGTCAAAGACTGCAGTTGAAGTAGTTGGTGATAATATCAGCATCACACTATATGATCCTCTCATTCCTATGCTAAAAAATACAAGCAAGTTTTTTGACAAAAAACCTGATTTATCATGTGGTGTGTTTGAGCACATTCCATTTCAAGCTGAAAAATTTGATGCTGTATTATGCGGCTATTCTTTAAGAGATGCAATTAGCCTTAAAACTGCGATTTCTGAAATTCATCGAGTTTTAAAAAAAGAAGGACGATTTGTTATTGTTGATTTAGGAAAACCAGATGATGCTATTGTACGGGCTGGCGTGTCGTTTTATCTGAGATTAATACTGCCAATTATAGCATTAATTGCAGGAGGTAAACTAGGCTTGAAATTTGCTACATTATATGGAACATACAAGCTCTGGCCACAAAACAAAAAGCTAGAAAAAATGCTTCTTGAGAGATTTTCAAGAGTTGAATTTGAAAAAGATCTTATGGGTGGAGCAATAATGGTTGCAGCTTACAAGTGATATGAAACGCCCACTTGTCCTAGTTTATGTCACCGCATTACTGGTAGGGCTATCCTATGGAATGCATAATCCAATAGTTCCTGTTTTTGCAAAAGAGGCAATTGGTGCATCGTATGTTGAATTAGGAATTATTGGTCTGACGAATTTCCTGCCATACATGTTTATTCCACTTGTTGTTGGAGTCTTGCTTGATAGATTCAACAACGGTTCATTATTGTCTGTAGGAATAGCAATTAACACCGCATCAATCTATTTACTGTCAATTTCTCAATCAGTCCCAGAAGTAGCAGCATTTAGAGCTATGACTGGACTCGCCCATGCGTTTTTTTGGCCGCCATGCGAAAGAATAATTGCACATGTGGAAACGCCTGAGCGCCGTGTAAAATCAATAGCTCGGTTTATGGGGTTTTTTGTAGGCGGCCTAATGATTGGTCCCTTAATTGGCACATTTTTGCTTGAAAATCTTGATGTCACATACCGCATCCTGTTTCAGTATGCAACCTATACTATTGCCGTAGCCATCATAGCAAGTTTGCTTTTAACAAAATATGGAAAGACGACACAAAACGCTACGCTTTCGATTGGATCTGTAAAGCAAATGGCTCAATTTCCACTAATAATTATGATTTTGATATTTTGTAGTGCTTCCTTTGGTACTTTTCTTACCATTTATCCTGCCTTTATGAATGATAGATCAATTTCAGAATCAGGAATCGAATTTTTGTTCTTTATCTTTGGGATATCAAGACTTGTCACTCTTGTGTTTATTGGACCGTTAGAAAAAAGAATTTTTTACAGCCTAGTTGCCACAATACTTTCTATCGCATTTGGAATGCTTGTTGCCTTTTACTCATTTACGTTTGAAGGATTTACAATAGCCATGTTGATACTAGGTTTTGGCTATACCATCTACTTCCCTCTAACTTTTGAGATTATCATGCGTAAAGTTCAGAAAAAGTTTTCCGGAGGACTAATCGGCGCATATGAGGCAACCTTTGGGATAGGTTGGGCCGTAGGACCATTATTTGCTGGAATAGTATCTCATTTTCTTGGTACCGATGCCCCATACTTTGCCTTTTTTGCAATTGGCATTGCCATTACAGGAATAATCCTTGCAAATAAACGAAAACTCAAGGTGCAGTGGAATCCAAATCTTTAATTTTAATCTGAGGTATTTGATTTAGTGATGGATTACTCGCTTAACATCATGGGCAGTGAATGGATAATTATCATCTTTGTAGCACTAGTTGTTTTGCTTGGCACAAACAGACTTCCTGATGTTGCAAAAAAAATTGGACGAGCTGTTGGCGAATACAACAAAACAAAAAACCAATTTCAAAATAACATAAAAGATTTCAGTACAAATATTGAGATAAGTGGTCCTGTGCAAAATGAAAGACAAAAGCTTGAAATGATTGCAAAATCATTAGGAATTAACTTTGCCAACAAAACAGATGTGGAGTTAAGAGAGATTATTTCATCAAAAATTGGACAGCCAAATTTAGATTCTGATAAAAAGGGATTATAAAATTATTTTAATCGATATAGATTCTTGTCTAGTCTTTTTTTAGCAAATTTATAATAATCTGGTACAATCTCAAAGCCCAAATACTTTCTTCCCAACATTTTACTAACCACTGCAACTTGTCCTGATCCTAAGAAAGGATCCAAAACCGTGTCATTTTTTGTACTAGAATATTCCAAAATTTTCTTGATTAGTTCTGATGGCAGCTTTGTAGGTGTTTTTTGATCACCTGTCCAGTATTCCCGTTTTATTTCCCACACATCCTCTTTATCCTTATAGTGAAGACTTCGGCCTTCTGCAGTCTTTGAAGTTTTCTTGAATCGTGCATATGGGTAAAACTTTCTTTTTTTCTTATTTTTGCATACAAAAAGACAGTGATAGTGCGAAGTAACGAATTTTTTTGCAGTGACAACACCAAACTGATATTTCCAGATTATGTGATTTATGGTGATAAAACCAACCTCGTCAAGTGCCATAAGAATGTCTTTGAGATTATTCCAGCCTGAGAAAACGTACATACTGCCTGATTCTTTTAGAATTCTAAAGCATTCTTTCATCCAGTCGTATGTGAAATCATAGTAATCTTCAGCTTTGATTTCGTTATAGCCTTGTATTACTCGTGATGCAGTGCGGTTGTAATTTTGTT
>VHBM01000074.1 GCA_016871975.1 Nitrososphaerota archaeon
AGCGTTAGGGCGCGACCCAGTCTCTTTCCGAACCTGGAAGTCAAACCTAATGTCGCCACTGTGTTACTAAGGTGCGAGAGCCCTTGGGAAGTAGTGGTGCTGGCATCTTTTAATCAAATTCTTATAGTGATAATTCCGAATACATCCATGCCAACTTGTTCAGTTTGCGGTGCCCAGTTAGAAAACGACATTCGCTTCATGAACCACATGATGGAAAAACACAACTTTAGAAATTCAACAGGCGGAACCCCAGACAGAAACTCTAGGGGTTATTGAGATAATCAAGCATCAATCTTACACCAAATCCAGTCGCGCCTTTTGGATTGTATGATTTTTCTTTAGATCCACCTTGAATCCATGCAGTTCCTGCAATGTCAAAATGTGCCCACGGCGTGTTGCCTACGGCGTTTGCCAAAAATGCAGCTGCAGTTATAGTACCTGCTACTCTACCAGGACCTGTATTTCTAATATCTGCATAGTCTGATTTTATCATGTCCATGTAATCATCGTTTATTGGTAGTTGCCATACTTGCTCTCCAGTGGTATGCGATGATTTCGAAATCTTGTCTGCAATTTTTTTGTTATTGCTTACTAGACCGGCAACATTTGTGCCCAATGCAACAATGCATGCTCCAGTAAGAGTTGCAAAGTCGATTATCTCCTTTGGCTTGTATGTCTTGATTCCATATGACAATGCATCAAAGAGAATCAGGCGTCCTTCTGCATCTGTATTGAGGATTTCAGCAGTTTTTCCATCGTATAGTCGTATTATGTCTCCGGGTCTATAGGATTCTCCTCCTGGCATGTTCTCCACTGATGGTATAATTCCAATTAGGTTGATTGGCAGTTTTAGCTCAGATGCTGCTTTCATTACTCCAAGAACTGTGCATCCACCACACTTGTCAAATTTCATCTCGTCCATTTTGTCTGCTGGCTTGATTGAAATTCCGCCTGTATCGAATGTGACTGCTTTACCTACTAGTATGGTTGGCTTGGCATCTTTTTTACCGTGATATTCCAATATGATGAGCTTGGGTTCGTTTTTGCTTCCTTGGCCTACTGCGGTAATTCCTCCAAAGCCCTTCTGTTTTAGTTCTGATTTTGAAAATATTGTGCACTTGAGCTTGTTCTTTGATGAAAGTGATTTTGCAAAGCCTGCCATTTGAGCGGGATTGCATTCGTTAGGTGGAAGATTTGCAATGCTTCTTGCGTATAGGACGCCTTCTGATACAGAACTTGCCTTTGCTATGGTTTGCGATGCAGTGGTATCAGATGTTATGATTGTGAGGTTTGGAGTCTTGAGTTTTTTGTCTTTTTTGTACTTGTCAAACGAGTATAACGCAAGTCTTGCTCCTTCCACTATAGAACTGATTACAACTTTGGAATTTACTGGCAAATTATTTGGAATTGATATACAATATTCGTCAAGGCCGATATCGCTTACTTTTTTGGCGATTTTACCAGATGTTGTACGTATAGATTCATGTGTGATTTTGTGGCGTGGACCAAGCCCAGCAACCAGAATTCTTTGTGTTGGAATCATATCATGAGTGTGTATGATAGAAATTGAGCCAAGTTTTCCCTTGGTTTCTTTGACTGCTTCTTTAATCGAGTTTGTTAGTTTTTGATCTATTTTTGGAAAACCTAGAGGCAAATCAGATTTTTCTGTTACAAAATAGCATAATGATTTTGTTTTTTTCTTGATAGCATTCGAGTTCTCTGCTTTTACAAACACAGTTGTGGCTCGTCTTTTTTGTCTCTATTAACATTTGGGCTTATTGATAAATACTGGATCTATACACTACAAAATATGTCTAGCACAAAATGTGTATCATGTGAAAAGAGTTTCTTCTCTCCTATGGGATACAACAAATGCAATATCTGCATCAAAAAGGATGGAAACACTGACATGGGTAGCATGGATCATGGTTCATGTGGCTGCGGTGGACATCACCACTAATTCTTTCTTTTAATTAATTTCTAAAACGCCAAGCTTTGTCTTACTTGAATATCGTTTTTGATACAGGGGGCGAGTTTTGTGAAAGATAGACGCAGAAATATTCTATCCCTTCTTTTCTTCGGCCGGTTTGTCTGACATGAATGTGCTGGCTTTGATCCACTATATGGGAAACTATGGGTAACCGAAATAGATCTTTTAGTGAAACAATATGACCTTCATACAGATGTGATTGCTAGTCTTTTGCTATGTGTCAAAAGACTTGCAGACCTGACAAAAACCGCCTTGGTATTTTTGCACTCCATACTACATGCGTCAATGTCTTGCAGTTCGCTGTTTCCAGTACCCTTTGATTGTATTATTGCTAAGATCAGAGGTCCTAGCGCAGCCCGTCCGCCATATGCAGTTTTTCCATCAACAAACCAAAACATTTCCAGCGCACTAGAGTCAAGAATCTGAGTTCTTAGATCTTCGCCAATTTTGGTATAGTGACCTACCAGAAGCAGTTTTCCTCTAGCTAGAAAGTTTACGACTTTTGCGAACTTGGTACAAAGATAACATTGGTTATCGTAAATGACAAGCGGTGTTATTTTGTCAAGATCCATGATTCTATTATGGCAGATCGAGATTAAAGCTTTGAGTGGAAAATAGCTTTTTATTGAATTTGGCAGCAGCTTCAAAACATGACCGTGCCTTTGCACACTGATTGAAAATGGGCCTAAACTATTATCAAATTAAAAAAAATGTTAGAAAGGCACGCAAGCTGGTAATTCGTGCTACGTCGATTGCAGGCTCTGGACATCCTGGAGGTTCTTTTTCCATGGCAGAAATCATGGGATGTGTCTTCTTCAAGTATCTCAAATATGATCCAAAAAACCCAAGCTGGCAAGACCGTGACAAGTTAGTTCTATCAAAGGGACACGCATCTCCGGGATTATTCTCAAACATGGCACTTGCAGGATATTTTGATCCATCAGAGCTTGACACTTTACGAAAATTTGGAAGTAGACTACAAGGACACCCTGATTTGAAATGCCCCGGTGTAGAGTTCTGTGGGGGATCACTTGGAATAGGACTGTCATTTTCAATTGGTTCTGCACTTGCTGCAAGAATTGACGGAAAACCAACACGAATCTTTACTGTAATGGGCGATGGAGAAACAGACGAAGGCCAAGTCTGGGAAGCGGCAATGACGGCAGCAAAATACAAAGTTGACAATCTA
>VHBM01000075.1 GCA_016871975.1 Nitrososphaerota archaeon
CACTTCTTGCAGCTGGAACAATCTTTGTTGAAAGAAAGATGCTTGCAAAACTTCAGCTTCGAGTTGGACCATTTTACTGTGGTAAAGTAGAAGGAATTTTGCAACTGATGAGCGATGGAATAAAACTACTCACAAAGGAGATAATCATTCCAGCAAAGGCAGACAAGCCAATATTTTGGGTCGCACCGCTTTTGTTTGTTGGAACAGCAGCTGCGTTTGTTTCACTAATACCTGTAGCACCTGGCTGGGTTGTTGCCGATATTGATGTTGGATTACTTGCAGTATTTGCAATAATTGGATTCTTTCCAATAATTACAGTACTAGCTTCATGGTCTGCAAACAGCAAGTACCCATTCATTGGCGGAATTCGTGCGCTCCACCAAATGATATCCTTTGAAATACCGCTTATCTTGTCGTTGCTTGGCGTTGTCATACTTACTGGAACACTAAACCTGTCAGAAATCGTAGAAAGTCAATCTACTTACTGGTGGATTGTATTTTTGCCAATTGGCGCTATAGTATTTTTTATTGCAATGCTTGCAGAGCTTGAGCGAATTCCATTTGATCTGCCAGAGGCAGAAAGCGAAATCGTTGCAGGATGGTTAACAGAATTTTCAGGCATGATGTATGGTCTTGTACAGCTAGGATCCTATGTGAAACTTTATGCGTTTGCTGCACTATTTGTTGTACTTTTCTTGGGTGGCTGGCAGGGCCCAATGATCTGGCCACCGTTTCCTGAGGAAATAATTAACGAAGGAATCACGATGGGACCAGTAAATGCACAGATCCCAGGACTGCCACTATTTTCACAAGAGATGCTAAATGGAACTTTGTGGTTTATACTCAAAACTGTAGCTGTGATATTTTTCATTTTACTACCAAGAGGAGTTTTCCCAAGAATTAGAATAGACTTGTTGTTACATGTAGGTTGGTATAGACTAATTGGTTTGTCTTTTGTTAACATCTTTATAGCACTCGGCTTGCTTTACGCTGGAGTTCTGGGACCGGAGGGAATATTGTAAATGGGAACCGCAAGCGGAATAATCAAGGCATTAAACTCTGGCATAAAACACCTGGCAGTAAAGCGATTTACACTGCGATATCCTGAACAAAAACTCAAGTTTGTAGGAGACGGATACCAGTTTGATCCCACAACCGGAGTTGGAATTGCTGGATACAAGGGTCGCCACATTTTGTTTCATGATAAATGCACAGGTTGTCAGCTCTGTGCAATAGCATGTGAGGGAGTTGCAGAGGCAATTGCAATGGTAAAGGTAAACGAAAACTGGAAACATAACAAAAAATCTATCATGCCGCAAATAGATTATGGAAAATGTGTTTTTTGTGGACTGTGCGTTGATGCCTGTCCATTTTATGCTCTTTACATGACAAACGACTATGAGCTGTCATCTTTTACAAAGGAAGGACTCATCTACACACCATCACAACTACAAGTAAAACCACAGGTTCAGCAAGACGCAGAAATTCAGATAGACGACCGGGGTGCCTCACATGGTTGATGCGACATTTCTTGCACTGTCTGTTTTGACAATTGGCTCTGCAATTGCAGCACTTGAACTTCGCTCACTAATTTACGGCTCTATTGCACTAATGGGTGCCCTTGCAGGCGTTGCAGGATTCTTTTTACTCCTTGATTCTCCTTTTGTTGCAATGTTTCAAATCGCAGTCTATGTCGGTTCGATTGCAGTTTTGATCTTGTTTACAGTTATGCTTGTAAGAAGAGAACTAATTTTCATCAAAGTCGAGGATCCAAAAAGGCGATATGCAGGAATTGGACTGATGCTTGTTTTGATGGTAGGATTGGGATCTTTGATAATAGACTCTGGTCTAAAATCAGTTACAACAGACGAGCCGCCTGTTGATTTTAGATTAATTGGCGAGGACTTTTTGACATATTATTGGCCTGCCCTTGTTTTGATGGCATTAATCTTGGCAGGCTCTGTTACTGGTGCACTAGTACTTGCAAGAAGGGAGGATGTTGCAGATGAGCAACGAACTGATTGATTTTTTCATTGTATCAATCGCACTTTTGGGAATTGGTATCTATGGATTATCTGTAAAAAGAAATGCAATCCGAATGCTTTTTGCAGTTGAGATAATAATCAATGCGGCAAATCTTAACTTGGTCGCATTTGCAAGATTTCTTCCACACAGCGGAGGCCAGACACTTGCACTATTTTCTATTGCAATTGCTGCAGCAGAAGTTGCGGTAGGACTAGCACTAATAATTGTAGCATACAGGATGTACAAGAATGTCGATATTGCAGAATTTAGGAGTTTGAAAGGCTAATTGGAGTTTGCATTATTACAGGCAGTTTTCCTGCCTCTGTTACTCTCACCAGTTGCCTATATCATTGGAAGAAAGGCAGGACCAAATAGCGCAACCTGGTTTACCTTTGGTGTACTACTATACTGTACAGTACTGCTAGTTCTTGCCTCACTTGAGGGAAAATATGAAGAACACTATCCTTGGACAGAGCTGTTTGGCGAGTTTGGCTTTTTGCTTGATGGGCTTGCAATTCCATTTGCAATCATAATCTATGTTCTTTGTACCATCTTGGTACTATACTCCAAGCCATACATGGTTCACAAGTTCAAGGAAAACTTTGAACACCAACATGTACAGTCGGCTGCGACAGCTGGAGGACACACAACTGCTGTTGTAGAGTCAGCAGCACTGACAAGTTATGTGAACTCTCATTCGGGTCTATACTTTGCAATGTTTTTGGTATTTTCGATGGGAATGCTTGGAACGGTCCTTGCAACAAACCTAATCGAGTTTTACATTTTCTTTGAAGTCATGTTGATTCCAAGCTTCTTTTTGATTGCATTTTATGGTGATGGACCAAAACGAAGAATTGCACTGATGTTCTTTTTCTGGACACATGTAGGTGCGGTTGTCCTGCTTTTGGGATTTTTGACAATTGGTCTTACAGTTGGAAGCTTTGACTTTGCTGATATTCGCGAAGCAGACATTCCATCTGACGTTGT
>VHBM01000076.1 GCA_016871975.1 Nitrososphaerota archaeon
GTGGTAATTATTGACACACACGCCTTCATATCCACAAAGGAAGGATTCTATCCAGGCTTGCCAAAAAATGTACTGGAACAAATCCATCCAACCAATTTTATTGCAATATCTGCAAGACCTGAAGAAATTTACAACAGAAGAATGGAGGATAAAACAAGAAGCCGGGATATTATATCAATTGAATCCATCAAAAAAGAGCTGGCTGTTCAAGATGCCATGCTTTCAAGCTGTTCTGTTTTTACTGGAGCGCCAATGAAAGTTATCCATAACTCTGAAGGAAAGATTGAAGAAGCAGCCAAATCTGTAATACATGCAATAGGACTATGGAACTAAACTTCATTTTACACTTTATAGATTCAGTCTTTTTACAAGGCGATTTTTTTGGCTTGGGCGGTGGTGGACCGTTAGGAAGTGCCGATCCAGTAATCAAAGGATTGATACCATCATCACTTGCTATGGTGGGATTTGCGATTTTACTAAATCTGTTTAATTCAGCGATTAGAAGAAAGCTAGTGGATCAAACAAAGCTAAAACGAATTATGAAAGAAACAAGAGCATGGCAAAAAGAACGAATGGCCGCATTTAGAGCAAAGGATCAGGAAAAGATTGCAGATTTGAACAAAAAATCAGCATACATGAACAAGATGAGCATGGAGATGATGCAGATGAATATGAGGCCTATGATGATTACCTTTATCCCGCTAATTCTAATATTCTACTTTGTACTGCCTGTACTGTTTTCATATACGGTTGCACTTTCGCCTATTTCATTAAACATCGTACCTGGAAATTTCTTCCATCTTACTTGCGATGCATCACAGATTGATGATAAAATATGTCTTCAAGAAAACGCATTGTATTTTTGGGCCTGGTACTTTTTGGCATCCATAGCATTTAGTGGCATAATAATGAAACTAACAAAAACAACTATGGATATTACCTAAGCAAGTTGAAGAAATCTGTAATAATTTCAGGCCCTCCAGCAATTGGCAAGACTACAATTGCAAAGGGACTTGCAAAGGAGTTTGGAATGAAATACCTCAGCGGTGGTGACATTTTAAAGGAACTAGCAAGCGAACAAGGCTTTCATAGCGACGGTGATGACTGGTGGGACAAACCAGACGGAATGAAATTTTTGGCTCAAAGACAGAAAGATCCTACATTTGATAAAAAAGTTGATGAAAAACTAAAAAAACTGTTTACTCAAGGCGGTCTTGTAATCACTAGCTACACACTTCCATGGCTTGTTGATGATGGAATCAAGATCTGGCTTGCTGGCTCGCAACTAAACAGCGCAGACAGAATGAAGTCAAGAGATAAATTGACAGAAAATGATGCACTAAAAATTGTACAAAAAAGATATGATGAAAACAAAATCCTATACAAAAAACTATACAACTTTAACTTTGGCGAAGACCTGTCAGTCTTTGACAAAGTAATTAACACAGATGGACTAAATGCCCAGCAAGTACTAGACATTGCAAAAACCACTATACGAGAGCTACTTTGACCTTAAAACAACTAGAGAATCTTGTCACAATCGATCAGGATGTCACAAATGATGAGTATGGGACATACTATGACAAGCGATCAGTAAAACAACTATTAGACTATGGCTTGATAATTTTAGACAAGCCGCCAGGACCAACAAGCCATGAAGTTGTTGCATGGGTAAAGCGAATCCTAAAAATTCCTAAAGCAGGACATAGCGGAACACTTGATCCACAGGTTTCAGGTGTGCTTCCACTTGGTCTTGGCGAGGCTACAAAGGCACTAGGAGTTTTGCTTTTGGGACCAAAAGAGTATCATGCAATAGCACGTCTCCACTCTTTGCCTACAAAAGAAAAACTAGAAAACGTACTAAACCAGTTCAAAGGAGAAATCTACCAAAAACCACCACAACGCTCATCTGTTCTTAGAAAGACTAGAACCAGAACAATATACGAGCTTGACATGCTAGAACAAAAAGAAAGGCTGGTTCTTTTACGTGTATTATGTGAGGCAGGCACATACATTAGAAAACTGTGCTATGACATTGGCGAAATACTTGGCCAGGGGGCTACCATGATCGAGTTGCGTCGAACCAGGGTTCATCAGTTTAATGACAAAAATCTTGTCACAATGCATGATCTTGCAGACGCATTTGCATTATGGGAGGAAAACAAAGACAATTCAAAACTTTTGAGGTTTCTACAACCAATCGAGCATGCACTAAGTGAAATAAAGTCTGTTGTCATACGTGACTCTGCTGTTGATGCACTGTGTCATGGGGCACAGCTTGCAATACCTGGAATTTTAGCAATATCGCCAAATCTTAAGAAAAGTGATCTTGTTGCAATTTACACTCAAAAAGGCGAAGCTGTAGCACTGGCAGAGGCACTAATTACAGAATCTGAAATACAGGAAAACACAAAAGGATATGCATTTCAAACAAGACGAATCATCATGGCGCCAAACACATATCCAAAAAACTGGCACTCAAAGCAGATCAAAAAATAATTATCACTATAGAAATGATTCCAAGAGGACTAGTAATTGGAATAACAGTTGGAGTTGTTGCCGCAACAATATTTGGAGCACTTGCATTAACCATAAGCAGCCAAAGGCAGCACCTAGTCTTTGTTGAAGGACCTTCACTTTCAATTATGACAGAAAAAATGGATTTTAGCGTGGGTGAGAACATCAAAATCACAATAATCAATACGGGTGGCAAGCCGCTTGCCTTTTCTGACGCTTCATATGGATTACAAGTTGTTGGGTTGGACGGTAGAGTACTTTATTCTCCAATTGCAGCGCAAGTTGTATCAACGCTTGAACCAAAAGAAGAGCGAACTTTTGTGTGGGATCAAACAAAAAATGATGGAGAGCAAGTAATTGAGGGAAGATACAAAATAGTTTCTACTGCAAGTTATGAAGGTAAAACTATCAAAAAATCAATCACTGTTAACATTCTAAAATGATTAGTTATATAGAATATTTTCAATGTATAACGTATTATA
>VHBM01000077.1 GCA_016871975.1 Nitrososphaerota archaeon
TTCGTGACTGTAGATTCTGCAAGATACCACACTCTGCCCATACTCCATATGTTGATGCGCCGTCTGAATTTTTTAAAATCGTTGATGACTTTCTTAAATAGCAAGATCGCTGCCTTTATATACCAGTAGTATCCTACCATTACCTATGACTGGTAATACATACCAATATGATCCCTCTGAGATGTTTAGAGAATGGATACAAAAAGGTGGCAAGGCACAAGCAGATTTCATGAAGGCCTTTGGCTCTCTGATGACAACTCAGCCAAACCAAAACTTTGATCCACTTGAAGCATTAAAGGAAATGAGCAAAAAAGCAACCGAGACACAATCCAGCCTGCTTGAAGGCTTTAAATCTATGCAGGAAAAAGGAATGGAAAATCTTCTTAATCTAGGACAGGTCATGCCAAAATTCCTCTCATGGGGTGCATACAAAACAACCGTTGGAAGCAACGGCAGAATTTCAATTCCAGAAGCAGAACGTGATGCCCTTGGAATAAAAGAAGGGGCTCTAGTTCAAGTCATAATTCTTCCACTTGAGAAGAAATTAAAATCAAAAAAGGAGGTGGAAAAATGAGTAAAGAACAGCAACCAAGAGAGAATCATCCAAGAGACATTTTTGCATTATACAAGCAAAACGTCGACAAATACTTTGAAAACGTTGAACAAGCAGTACCAAGATATCATCAATCAATAACAAACGTACAGCAAGAGTACTTGCACGCATGTGAGAACGTAATCGATTCTGTAATCGCATTACAAAAAGAGTTTGCAAACAAGGCAGGATTAAACACAAACGTACCAGAAGCAACACTAAAGGTATTTCGTGATATAACCGAGGAAACAATCAAGGCATTTACAATACAAAACCAAGTAATCATTGCAGCAATTGATGCAACACACCAAAACATCAAAACATTCAATGACAACTCCAAATCATTTGCAGACCTAAACAAGAACATAGTACAATCTTGGATATCTACCTTCAACCAGAAAAATAACTAGTTAGGTAGACTAACCAACAATTTTTTTATTTTTTATTTTAAGATCTTTCTTTTAACCACTGACCAAGCTCAGGAAGTACTTTTTTCTGAGAAAGCGAGCTTGCAATCATGCCGACATGACCAGTTGGATAAATTCTAAGAGTCTTGTCTTCACTTCCAACTGCATAATGCAAAGGCATGCTACATTCAGGTGACACAAGATGGTCGCCAACTGCAACTTGGGTAAAAAGTGGCATTGTGATATTTTTTAGTGAAATCTGTTTTCCTCCAACATACATCTTGTTTTGAATCAAAAGATTGTCTTGGTAGATGTCTTTTATCCATTGCTTGAAGAGTTCACCAGGAATAGGTGGTGTGTCTCCAAGCCATTTTTCAACACGTAAAAAGTTATCAACATAGTTTTCGTCGTGAATATTTCTAAAAAAATTGATGTATTTTTCTAATCCCTGCTCAAATGGCTTTAGAATAGAAAAACAATAGTACATGAACTCAGGTGGCATGTTTCCAATCGTTTTGACCATCTTTTCGACATCAACGTGCTTTGCAATATTGCCAACAACTGTAGTGTCCTTCCACCCATCAATTACAGGTGCTGTAGCAACAAGATTTTTGATGTTTTTTGGATGAAGCGCTGCATAAATTGCTGCTAGCGTTCCACCTGTACAATATCCTTGTAATGAGACACTATCTGTGCCAGATTCGTGTTTCACAAAGTCAACGCAGTGATCCAAATACACATTGACATAGTCATCCATGTCAAGATACTTGTCAATGTTTGACGGCGAACCCCAATCTATCATGTAAACGTCGATTCCTTGCTCCAAAAGATTTCTTACCCAACTTTTCTTTGGATGAATATCTAAAATGTGATGTCTGTTGATAATTGCATATGCAATGACTAGCGGAACTTTACTCTGCGTGCTAGTTAATGGCTTGTAGTGAAGCAGTCTTACCTTATCTTCAGTATATGCCACATCGTATGGCGTTGTTTCAAGTGTAATCTCATCAGGTGCTGGGACAAGCTTTGGTGCCTCTGCAATGTTTCTTGAAAAATTTAGAAACTCTTCAACTAGTCTTGGATCAATTTTTAATTCATTTTCCACTATGCTCACCTTTTTGTTGTAATTCTGACTCTAGGTTTGCAACCTTTCTTCTAAGATCATGAAGCTGTTTATACACATCATCAATTTCGTTTCGGTTTGGAAGGTTTGCACTTTGAAGCAACACATTCATTATGTTATTCCAATGCTTTGTTAGTTCAAGTTCGCTTGTTACTAGTTTTCCATAGTTTTCACCAAATTTTCCAGAATCAAATAGTTCAGTAAAGTCTGTTTCAAAAATATCAATCCATACTCGCTTGTAAGCTTCTAGCTGCTCTGTATCATTTGGAATGGAAGGCATTTTCTCATTAACCTTTTTTTGTGCTTCATTCCAAGTATCTGCTAGCTGCTTGTAATAATCTAAAAATCTGGTGTTAAACTCGACTAGGTCCTCGTTTGCCTCGATTATCTCAGAAGAGATTTTTTTGATATTTGTTGCAAAATTTCGCATGGGACCTGCTGATAAGAGCGAGGCTGGCTTGTTTGCCATAAGATACATCAAATCTGTCCAAAACAGAGTCAGATGCTTGTAATAGGATAAGGGGTCGTTGAACTCTGTTTTCATAACTCTAGTCATACAGGGATTCTCAATAAATAGATCGCCATTATTGGCTTTCGTAAGATTTACGAAACATGTAGGTTCGGTGTTTTAATGATAATATCAATCCCAGTAATTATGACAGGAATTAAATGCTCTAGATTATGAACATGAAATTATTCATGACATCACTTTCTGCAGCATCTTTGATTGTCATCTCTTGACTAATTGAAATGGCATTCTTCCGCATGATATCTTTGACAAACGTGTGTGCCATAAAAGACAGGCATCAACGCAGTTTAAAAAACAAAGAGATGATTATCAAATATAAAAATCAATTATTAATTATTTAGTGTGA
>VHBM01000078.1 GCA_016871975.1 Nitrososphaerota archaeon
TGTATGGTGATCAAGGCGATGCGGTAAACGCAATGAAATGTTTTGACCGCGCAATACAGATTAATCCGAATTATGCTGATGCTTGGTACGCCAAGGGCGTTCTATACCATAATCAAGGCGATACAGTAAACGCAATGAAATGTTATGACCGCGTAATAGAGATTGATCCGAATCTTGCTGTAACTTGGTGCAACAAGGGTAATCTGTATGATGATCAAGGCGATGCAGAAAACGCAATGAAATGTTTTGACCGCGCAATACAGATTAATCCGAATTATACTAATGCTTGGCACTACAAGGGCGGTCTATATCATAAACAAGGCGATACAGTAAACGCAATGAAATGCCTTGACCGCGTAATAGAGATTAATCCGAATCTTGCTGATGCTTGGCACAACAAGGGCCTTCTGTATGGTGATCAAGGCGATGCAGTAAACGCAAAAAAATGTAAAGACAAAGCAAGAGAATTAGGGTGGTCTTAGGACTAGACTAGAATCTAGACATTCGCCTAGGCATAAAATCTAAAGCATAGCGATCATGTTTTTATCATTCCAAAACTATGCAGATTAGGAATTATGAACAAAATAATTCTGGCATCCATACTGTCTGTGATTCTTCTTACTACTCCAATTGCCTCAGTTTCAGCCCAAAGCCCAGAAAAATCAGATAAATCTAAAAAATCAGAATCAAAAGATATTCCAGATTCTCAGCTCAAAATATTTCTACCTCCAAAAAGTTCTGATGATTCTAACTTCATATTAGAAATGATTGAGGATCCTGATTTTTCTGGTGGCTATCTCCAACTAGTCATAGATAAACGCGGTATGGAGTTGATGTTAGGAATTAGTACATTCGACAAAGACAAAGGTGTTCTAAAGTGAGATTTGCACACCTTTCAGATATTCATCTCGGGTTTCAAAAGCAGGAAGCTTTACAGAAAATAGAGCAGGAGGTTTTTGAGAAAACACTAGATGAGTGTATTTTGCGTAAAGTTGATTTTATTTTGATTCCTGGAGATTTATTTCACAGCAATATTCCAGAGATGAGAGTGCAAAAGTTTGCATTTGCCAAGTTTCGCCAGGTGCATGATGCAGAAATTCCAGTGTATGTTGTTTATGGGAGTCATGATTCTTCACCAGTCGCTAATTCGGTAATTGATCTTTTGGCAGAGACTGGATACATCACTAAGGTTACTAGAGTAAAAGAATCTGAGAATGGCAAGATTGTACTTGATTTTATCCAGGACAAGACTGGTGTCAAGATTGCAGGCTTTTCTGGGCTCAAGGCAGGCAAGGATAGAGAGTATTATGAGAAATTAGACAGGGATTCACTTGTATCTGAGCCTGGCTTTAAGATATTTTTGTTTCATGGTGGGATTTCTGAAGTCAAAACAGAGCAGAGCCAGAAAGGCGAGTATATGCCATTGTCTTTTCTGCCAAAGGGATTTTCATATTACGCAGGAGGCCACATGCATAGATTTTTGCATAACGAGTATGAAGATTATCTGCATGTTGTGTATCCTGGGACATTATTTTCAGGATATCATAGTGATTTAGAAGAAAATGCCAATGGACAAAGACGCGGCTTTGTTTTAGTTGAATTTGATGACAAAGTAACAAGTGTTGATTTTATTGAGATAAAAAAGGCAGATTATGAGATAATTGAGATTGATGCAGAAAATAGAAAAGCAGATTCTGTAAATATAGATCTTGCAGATAAAGTAAAAAAAATTGATGCTGCTGGCAAAATTATAATTATCAAAGTGGAAGGTGAGCTAACATATGGCAAGACTGCAGATGTTGATTTATCAGCAATTAGAGAGTATCTTAGCCAGAGTGGCGCGCTTGCAGTAAATATTAACAAAAATAAATTGACATCAAGAGAATACAAGATAACTGAAGCAAAGGGAAAAAACAAAGACGAAATTGAGACAAATGTGTTTAAAGAAAACATTGGGGAATTACAATCTGAGCAAAAAGAGTTAGTTGGTGATCCTGGTGTTTTGCTTGCGAAAAAATTGCTCAAAGAGTTAGGTCAGCCAATACTTGAAAATGAAAAGAAAATGGAATATTTACAGAGAATGAAGCAAGGTGCTTTTGGGATTTTAGAGCTGAAGATAGATGATTCTTGATTCCATATTACTTGAGAATATTCGAAGCTATTCAAAACAGCAAATCAAGTTTCCAAGAGGAATTACCTTATTTGAAGGAGACATTGGTACTGGGAAATCGTCAGTTTTAATGGCAATCGAGTTTGCACTTTTTGGTCTTGGTTCGCAAAAGCCAGAGGCATTGCTTACAAAAAAGGCAAATGATGGGTGTGTTGTGCTTGATTTTTCAGTTAATGGCAAAAAATACCAGATAAAGCGGGTATTGAAAAGAAAGGCAAATGGTGTAAACCAGGATGCAAGGGGGTCGTATCTCATGGTAGATGATACGGTAGAGCCATTATCGCCTGCGGAACTGAAACAGCGGGTTTTGCAGATTCTCAAGTTCAACGAGCCTGCAAGCGCAAATGCGGAAAGTAGGATCTTTAGGTATGCAGTATTTACGCCCCAGGAAGAAATGAAGCAGGTTTTAGCAGATTCTGCAAAAAGACTAGAGACGATAAGAAGGGCATTTGGGGTGGAAGATTACAGGACTGCTATAGTCAACGCAAAAGAGATTGCGCAAGAAATTAAATCGCAGATGATAAGATTTGAAGAAAGATTTGGCAATATTTCAGAATATGAAGAAATAGTAAATGAGGCAAGACAAAATATTGCACAACTAGAATCTAATATTTCTAAATTAAAAAGTGAGAAAGCAAATCTTGATGAGACAAAAACAAGTATAGAAAAAAAATTAGAAGAGTTACGTAAGAAAAATCAAGAAAAAGTACAGTATGAGACGCAGTATGAGAATATAGAAAATGCTCTAGAGCAAAAAAACTCTAGTTTGAAGAATGTT
>VHBM01000079.1 GCA_016871975.1 Nitrososphaerota archaeon
AAGATCTTAACAGCAAACAAAAAGACGCCTTGAATTTTATCAAAAAAGACATCATGGGTGAATATATGAGAACAGGAGTACAATTTGCAATCAATGTGACTGTATTCAAGCTTTTAAAAATGAACTCGATTTATCCTGTTGCAAACGAAGAAAAACTATCAGACAAGAAAGGACGCATTCTGCCAGACCTAATCTTAATGAAAGACGGCTCTACTGTAACTGACTTGGCAAAGGAAATTCACACAGATTTGCTCAAAGGCTTGCTATATGCAAAGGATTTGAGGTACAAGTTACGACTACCTACTAATTATCAGCTACGTGATAGAGACGTAATATCGCTTGTCAGTGCCTCAAAGAAAAAAACATAAATCATAACTAAACAATTTATGTCAAAATTTCAACTGGTATTATTTGATATAGGCGAAGTCATTGTAAAGTGGCGTGATACATGGCTGTATCATGCAGTTTCTGAAAAATTTGATGTTTCAGAAAAAACCTTGACAGCTGAATGTGAAAAAGAAATTGTAAATTTACACACAGGAAAAATACTTGAAAATGAGTTTTGGAAGAAAATAGGCAAAAAGGTAAACTCTATAGAATTACAAAAAGTCAAAAAATCTCTAATTTATGATACTTTCAAAGAAAAAGCAAAACTAAACACTCCAATACTAAAAATGGTAAAAACTATACAAGAAAATGAAATCAAGGTAGGCGTGCTCTCAAATCTTGAAAAAACCACACATGCAATACTTGAAGAGTTTGGCATCTTAGATAGATTTGAGTTTCAGTTCTATTCTCACAAGATAGGCTTTGCAAAACCAGACAAAAGGCTATTCAAATATGTGCTTGATAATATGCCATTTGAGTCATCTGAGATCTTCTTTATTGATGACAAAATTTCAAATGTTAAGACGGCAAATTCTATTGGAATAAAAAGCATCAAATATCAAAATGCAGAAAAACTCAAGCAAGATCTTAAAAAATACAAGATTCTTTAAAAAATCAAGTATCTGACGCGATTTTTTCTTTTTTCATCCACGCTGTTCTGTTTTTATGGTCGATTAATTCAATCCCACTTTTTGCAATTTGCTCTCTTAGCTTATCTGCATCTTGATACTTTTTTTGCTGTCTTAGTGATTCACGTTTTTTTATTAATTCATTTATTGAATCAATTTCGTCTTTTGTAATTTTTGGAATTACTAATCCTAATACCAAAAACATTCTTTCAAGCTCTGGAAGGACTATATCGGCAATTGATTTTGATAGCAATTCATCAGCAGCTAGTCGATTCAGCTCCTTTACTAGTTTGAAAAATGCTGTTAGCGCAAGTGATGTGTTAAAGTCATTACTTAACGCAACATCAAACTCTGTTTTGCACTGTGAAATAATTTCTTGGATTGTATTTGTCTCATTTTTCCCCTCAGCAAGTAACAATTCATAATAACAAGTTTCAACCTGTCTCCATTTTATGATGTTCTCTTTTAGCAGATCTTCAGAGTAATCAATTGGTTTTGAATAGTGACCTGAAAGACAAAACAATCTGATAATATTTGGACCATATCCTTGCAACACATGTTGTACTGATCTTATGTTTCCAAGTGATTTTGACATTTTTTCACCATTTATTGTGACCATTCCTACATGCATCCAGATCTTTGCAAATGGTTTTGATGTAAAAGACTCTGATTGTGCGATTTCATTTTCATGGTGTGGAAATATCAGATCTCTTCCACCACCATGGATCTCAAAATTTTCACCAAGGTACTTTATGCTCATAGCAGAGCACTCAATATGCCAGCCAGGTCTTCCTTTGCCCCAGGGACTGTCCCATAAGGGTGCTTCGTCTGAAAACTTCCATAATGCAAAGTCAAGTGGATCATTTTTTGTCTCATCAATATCAACTCGTGAGCCAGAGATTAGCTCATCAATTTTTTTCTTTGATAGTTTCCCATAGTCTGCAAATTTTGAAACAGCAAAGTATACACCATTTTTTGACACATATGCAATTTTCTTTTTTACAAGTGATTCAATCAAAGAAATCATGTCTTTGATGTGCTCTGTAGCCTGTGGATATCTTGTTGCTCTTTTTACATTGAGTGCATCAAAGTCACGAAAATACTCCTCAATGTATCGTACGCTAATATCATATGCAGTAGCCCCTTCTTTTTTGGCACGCTCTATTATTTTGTCATCAACATCTGTAAAATTCTGTATAAACTCTACTGTATTTTTTTTTGATTCAAGAAAGCGTCTTAATACATCAAATACTATGATGGTTCTTGCATGGCCAATGTGTGCTTCATCATAAACGGTTACACCACAAAGATAGATTCGTATCTTTTTTGATGTATCAAGTTCTTTTTCAGAATTACTTAGTGTATCAAAGATTTTCAATTTAGCTAATTTCATTCTATTTTATCAGGAGTTATTCTCTTGTGTTGGCTTTTTTTGTATAGTTGGTAGATTTTCTCTACAGATGCTTTGTCAATTCCAGTTTTCTTGATTGCATCATCTAATGATAATTTTTTATCTACTATACAGTACAGTACAGAATCAATCTCTTCATATGAAAATCCAATCTCTTCTTCTGCAGTGTGCTCCATCCAAAGGTGTGGGCTGCTTTTTTTTGCTATAATAGAGCCAGGAACGCCAAGTGTCCTTGCAATCTGCCTTACCTGAGTCTTGTATAATGAGGCAATTGGCATTAGATCCGAGCTCCCATCCCCATATTTTGTAAAATACCCAATCAAATACTCGCTTTTGTCACTTGTCCCAACAACAAGATAGTTTTTTGCATTTGCATAATAGTATAAGATGCTTGCACGTATTCTTGCTCTTAGATTCCCAAGCGCTGTCTCATTAGGTTCTAGGTGTTTTGAAAAACTATTATGAATTATGTTAATGTCAAGTAGTTTGTAATCAAGGCCAAGATT
>VHBM01000080.1 GCA_016871975.1 Nitrososphaerota archaeon
TTCGATATAGTGTGCTGCAAAAAGATTCCATGTGAACTCTCTTATCGCAGTTGATGGAATAAAGAAATTATATTCTGCATATCCTTTTTTGCATTCTGCTACTAGCTTATCCAGCTCCGACAGTATCCACTTGTCGGCAATAGTTGGATTTGCAGAATTTATTACTTCAAAACTGGATAGAAAGCGAGCAACATTCCATAGTTTGCTTAGAAACTTTTTTGTTGACTCTATTTTTTGCTCAGAGCATCTAAAGTCATAACCATGATTGATCTCACTTGCACTCCAAAATCTAAAAGTGTCTGCACCAAATGTTTGGATGACAGGTAGTGGGTCTATTGCATTTCCCTTGCTTTTGCTCATCTTCATTCCTTTTTCATCAAGACCATATCCCATAATCCAGGCCTCTGACCACGGAGTTTTTCTTGTTAGCTGTTCACATCGCAAAATGGTATAGTACAGCCACGTTCGAACGATATCCTTTGCCTGAGGGCGAATTGTGGCTGGATATGTCTTTTTGAAAAAACCCTCGTCTTTTTGGTATTTTGCTACAAAAAGTGGTGATATGCTTGAATCCATCCATGTATCAAATGTTCGCTCCTCGCCTGAAAATTCAGAATTTCCACATTTTTGACATTTAGAAAATGGAGCCTTGTCTTTCCATGGCTTGTAATATTTTCCAGGTGGTGGCACATGTGGCTCTGAGCACTTTTTGCAGTACCATATTGGAATTTCTGTCCCGTAAAATCTACGTCTTGAAATAGGCCAGTCAATTGTTATAGAGTCAAGCCAGTTCATCAAAATTTGCTTGTGCATATCAGGATAGAATGTGATCTGAGATCCAAGTTTTCTTATTTTTTCTACCGACTCTTTTTGTTTTAAATAATATTCTTCCATCGGTATAATTTCAATTGGGTTTTTGCTTCGCTCAGAGACAGGTGTTCGATGTACGATGTCTTCTATTTTTTCAACAAATCCATTGCTTTTTAGATCCTCGATAATTTTTTCTCTAGCTTGTTTTACTTTGAGGCCTTCATATTTTCCTGCGGCATTTGTCATTCTGCCATCTAATCCGATTGCAACTATCTCTTCTAGATTTAATTCTCTAAACAACGCAACATCGTTTTGATCACCATAACTACACACCATTACAACGCCGGAACCAAATTCCATCTGCGCAGATGGATGTGTCATTACTGTTACATCTCTATTGAAAATAGGTATAGTTATTTTTTCGCCAACAATCTTTGCATATCTAGTATCATCGGAATTTACAATAACTGTCTGGCATGAACACAGAAGCTCTGGCCTTGTACTTGCAATGATGATTGTATCTTTAGAGTCTTTAACTGTAAATTTCATGTAGACTAGCTTTGTTTGCAGATCAACATAGTTTATCTCAGCATCAGCTATTGTAGTCCCTGAAACCCAGTCATAGTTATTTGGCCTGTTTGCAAGATAGACAAGATTTTTTTTCCACAATTCGATAAACGTTGCCTGTGTAATTGTTCTGTATTCTTCAGAATCTGTTCTGTAATAATTTGTAAAATCACTGCTAATTCCAAGACTTTTCATTATCTGAATCATCTCCGCTTCAAGCTCATCTAGTGCCTCTCTGCAGAGCTCCGAGAACTTGCCACGCTCAGTTTCACGCATCCTGACGTTGTACTTTTTTTCGGTGTAAAGCTCAACTGGGAGGCCGTTTCTATCAATTCCTATTGGAAAATAGACGTTTTTTCCAGCCATTCTGGCTGTGCGGGCAATCATATCAATTTGGGAATAATGTGCAGCAGCTCCTATGTGCCAAGGACGGCCAGAAGGATATGGCGGAGGAGTATCTATTACAAAATTTTTCTCTTTAGGGCTAAAATCGTAGAGATGATCCTTTTCCCACTGTTTTATGATTTGTAGTTCTAGCTCTGGATTCCAAGCAGTTTCTTGGATCTTTGGTTCCATCGTCTATGGTTTTGTAATGTTGGATATAATATGCGCACCTTTGTTGTATCCTTCGTATATGTAAACCCCCACTGCCTCAATGTTTGATGGCAACTTTGGTGCAAGAATTTTAATTATTTCAGTTGAAAGATTTTCAACTGTAGCTTCCCCCTCTAAAAGATATGTTGTGTCCTTTGGTACTTGTAGATCAAACATTCCCTTTGGTCCTTCAAATGCAATCTGATAGTGTGAACTGTCCTCATTTTTTAGATATTTTTTATTGATAAAGAACTTGTGATCCAAAATTGTAATTGCGTTTTTGATAATTCTTTTTGCCTCACCAAAATCAATTAGCAAATTGTTTTTCATCTGTCCTACAAGTTCAATCATCACAGATGATGTGTGTCCATGTAAGATAGAACACTTTTCAACTAGTGGAAGGATATGTGCAAAGTCTAGTGCAAATGAGGGATCCTCTAAGAAGATAGAGCCTGTCTGAGGGTCTTTTGCATCATAAAACATTATTTCATCTAGCTCTTTTAGCTGGCCAACATACTTTGGGTGTCCAATTGCCATGATTTTTGTGTCAGGCATCTGCTCTTTGATCATTTTGTATTTTGTAATGTCTTCATCACTATCAATTACCTCAATTAGTCCCTGTTGAGTTTTAAAATCAACAAATACTGTCTTCATGTCGTTTAGTGTTATTTTGTGACCATACTGATAGTCTTGCTTTAGAAATGAGAGCATTTGTGCAACGGCAAGCTCTGTTCTGCTCTTTAGCAGGTTTCCTTTTTTGTCAATATACTTGAAATCTGAATCTAAAACTGGAGGTTTTGTAGCCATTTTGCAAAACTTGCCTTGCTTCTGTATATAAATTCTCTAAAGTGAGTTTAGAATTTTTGCAAGCTTGACATCGTTTTCTGTAACTCCACCTGCATCATGGGTCATCAAGTCCACCTTTAGTTTGTTGTATACATTAAACCATTCAGGATGGTG
>VHBM01000081.1 GCA_016871975.1 Nitrososphaerota archaeon
ATTCTTGAGGTTGTTGTATGAAAGCAAACACTTTGTCACTTGAAGGCTCTAAAGAATCTGAAATAGAACTACCTCCAGTATTTTTCACACCGTTTAGAAAAGACCTAATTCACAAGGCTTACGTAAATCTTGATTCTCACAGATACCAAAGACAGGGACGACATCCTACTGCTGGCATGGATGTTGTTGCAATGTCAAATGATCCTCCAACAGGTCATGGACAAGCAAGAGTTGCAAGAATGCGAGGCGGAGGTGGCGGAAGACAAGGCCAAGCAGGAGGTGTTGCTTCAGTTCGGGGAGGAAGACAGGCACATCCACCAATTGCAGAAAGAGTGATTTACAAAAAACTAAACAAAAAAGAAAACACGCTAGCACTATGCTCTGCAATTGCAGCTACTGCATCAAAAGAACTAGTAGAGGAGCGTGGCCACAAAGTAAATGCTGTTGGTTCATTTCCAATTGTTGTCTCTGATGATATCGAGTCCGTATCTACTGCAAAAGATATGCAAAAAGTTCTCGATTCTCTAAAATTATCTCAAGATATTGAAAGACTAGGTACACGTAGGGCACGTACAGGAAAATCTGCACTACGTGGAAGAAAAACAAAGATTGGGAAAAGCATACTCTTTGTTGTAAAAAACCCTGAAAAGCTTGCAAGAGCATGCGGTTCTTTTTCAGGAGTAGATGTCATATCTGCAAACAACCTTAGTGTCTTAGACTTGGCACCAGGTGCTCATCCAATCAGGCTTACTGTATATTCAAAGAATGCAATAGATGAGCTTGCAAAGATCAAGTCCCCTCATTTGGAACTAATGGTGAAGGTTAGATGAATACAGACGAGGCAACAAAAATAATATTGCGACCATATGTCACAGAAAAGACATTTGCACTAGTTGAAAACGAGCAAAAAATCTGCTTTATTGTAAACAGCTTTGCGTCAAAGTCAAAGATTGCAGAAGCAGTAACAACACTATACAATGAAAAAGCAGTAGATGTTAATACATCAAAAACAGTTTATGGAAAAAAAGCATTTGTCAAATTTGAATCAACAGAAAAGGCGCGTGACTTGGCAACGAAAATAGGAATGCTATAATATGGTCAAGCGTGATTTTTCACAAATTGGTGATAAAAAATGGTAAAGCAGTTTGAGTATCGCGGAGTCCCACTAGAAGAGCTTCAAAGTATGTCACTTGAAAAGCTATTCCAGCTGTTCTCCTCAAGACAGCGAAGGTCACTTACACGAGGAATTACTGATGGGAAGCGAAAATTAATTGAAGAAATCAAGCTTGCAAAGGCAGGCAAACTAAAAACACCAATCAAAACACATCTCCGTGATCTAATTATTTTACCGTACATGGTTGGCGTAACTGTTAATACTTTTGCAGGAAAGGATTTTGTTCCTGTTACTATAATCCCAGAAATGATTGGTCATTATCTGGGCGAGTATGTTATGACAAACAAAAGAGTATCTCATGGTGCACCCGGCGTTGGCGCATCAAGATCCAGTCTGTATGTGCCACTAAAGTGATTGTATGGGCCAGTTTGATTACGCATTTGCAAAATTTGATAGCACAAAACATGTCCGTGCTTCCTTGAGAGAAAAAGGAATATCACACAAACATGCACGAGAAATCGCAGTTACAATAAAGGGCATGTCAATTGAAAGAGCACGTGATTTTCTAAATGGTGTTGTATCACTTCAAAACGCAGTCCCATTTAGACGATACAAAAAGCAGGTGGGTCACAAGTCAGATCCTGGTGTGATGGCAGGAAGATATCCACAAAAGGCAGCGACCGAATTTGTAAAGCTACTTGATAATCTAGAGTCAAACGCAGAGTACAAGGGAATGGATTTGGATAGACTAAAAATTATAAACGCCACAGTTCACAAGGGTGTGATAGTCAAGCGTTTTATCCCGAGAGCTATGGGAAGGGCAACTCCAAAAAACAACACCCTAACACATGTTGAGTTGGTTGCACAAGAGGTATAGACATGTCATCAACAAAAAACGTAATCAAAGACAACTATAACATGATGCTACTAAATGACTATTTGCGAGTGAAAATAAAAGAAGCAGGATATTCTGGAGTTGATATTTCAAAAACCCCAACAGGTACAAGAGTCGCTCTACATGTCACAAGACCTGGAATTGTCATTGGAAGAAAGGGAACTGGCATTCGCGATCTTACTGAAATTTTAGCAAAGAATTTTGGCCTAAAAAATCCACAACTATCAGTTGTTGAAATTGACAGACCTGAGCTTTCTGCAAGTGTAATGTGCAACAGATTGGCTTCACATATTGAACGAGGTACTGCGTTTAGACGTGCCACAATGTGGACACTAAAACAAATAATGGAAAACGGTGCAATGGGCGTTCAAATCACATGTTCAGGCAAGCTTCGAGGCGATAGGTCATCATTTGAAAAACACACGGCTGGAATTCTTCCACGTGCAGGCCATCATGCCGAAGTTATCGTAAATGAAGACATTGCACATGTGGAAACTCCAATGGGACTAATTGGTATACGCATCAGAATCGCAAGAAAAGACAAAGTTGTGCCAGAATTTGAATTAAGAGACAAGGCAACAATAAAACAAAAGAAGGCAGCGCCAAAAGTAGAAGAAAAAGAAGAGGAAGAAGAAAAAGAAATTGTCATAACAGAAGAAATTGCAGAAGAGATTGTAGCTAAAGAGCTTGAAAAGAAAAAGCCAAGAACAGAAACAGAACAAATTTTATTTGAAGCAGAACAAATGAAGGGTCTTGAAACACTAGAAGAAGTGGAGGAGAAGTTAAAGTAATGGCACACCTCAAAATGAAGACAATTCGTGAGCTAAATGAGACTGACCTAAAGGGG
>VHBM01000082.1 GCA_016871975.1 Nitrososphaerota archaeon
TTTCTATATTTTCTTCAATAGCTGCAATTAATGCATCAATATTGAGTTTTGATTGTGCAGAGATAGGTATTATTGGTGATTTTGCGATTTTTGTTCCTTTAATAAATTTTGTAATATCATTATAGTTAGTTAACGCGTCCTTGTATGATACAAGATCTACCTTGTTTTGTACAATAATAATCTGTTTTATTCCTAATGTTTGTAGTGCAAGTAAGTGCTCTTTGGTTTGTGGTTTTGGCACAGTTTCATTTGCAGCAACTACCAACATGGCTCCATCCATTAGTGCAGCTCCTGATAACATATTTGCCATCAGACTTTCATGGCCAGGACTGTCCACAAAACTTACTACTCTAGACAATTCACTTTCTTTTCCACAGTTAGTACACTTTGGTGTTGTAGAGTAGCCTAGTGGCGATTCACAGTTTTTACACTTGTAAAATGCTGCATCAGAATATCCTACACGTATAGTTATTCCACGTTTTAGTTCTTGGCTATGTACGCTTGTCCAAACACCTGTTAGTGCCTGAATCAGGGTTGTTTTTCCATGATCTACATGGCCAGCTGTACCGATATTAACACATGGTTGATAACCATATTTTTTTATGTACCAATCAGGTAGTGTTTCTTTCCAGTGCAACAATACGAGTTTTTGTGGGTACTATGTTAACTTATTCCTTTTTTTCTTTTGGTGATTCTTCAGCTTTTCGTTCTACTTGTAGCTCACCATCATATTTACAATTTATTTGATAAATTTCTTCTGTAATTGTATTTCCTCTGATCAACTTTCGTATTCGCTGGCCTTTCTCTGCTTTTCGTAATCCGACATCTTTTGATAATAGTACATATTTTCTAGAACCGCTATGAATGTCAGATCTCATTGGAACGCCTGACTTGTCACTACCTCCGGTGATTTTCATTTTACCTGTCAGACCTACAATTGCTGCATCTGCTTCGCTCTGTATTTGTAATCCTAACAATGGATTTGCGTCCTTGTCTTTTAGCTCTTTAGTTATTGATTTACCAGCTTTGTCTGATATGGTTAGCTTGAAGTTTGTCAAGTATGCAAAAAAAAACTTGACTACTAATTAATCTTTGTACAGAATCTTTAAACCGTTTTGGGATAAATTTGATTTGTGGAAGAGATCAAGTGTCCTAAATGCGAAAGTAAGATGACTTCAATTCAGGCATGTCATATGTTTTGCACAAAATGTGGTTCTCATCTTGATTGTTCAGATAAAGGAAATTATTGGTAGAGTCTAGTAAGGTCTCTTTGGAATATAATCTGCAGCCATATTTACTGCGTGGTCTTTCATTATTTCGAGATAGCTATCATAGTCTGCTTCAAAATTACAATGAGGGCATTTTACATTTTTCATTTCATCGTCAAGATTTGCTACTTTGTCACACTCTGGACATCGTGCATCCATGAGTTTTATTTTTCATTAAGCTATATAACGCTAGTCTCTCGAGTCAAGCTGCGCGGAGTTAGTCCAGTCTCGCAGGACGTCAGCTTCCCAAGCTGAAGGTCGCGGGTTCAAATCCCGCACTCCGCATCTTCAAAGTTCGCTTATGGCTTGTAGTATACTTTGTTTATCTTTTGCATTTGGTGTATGTTTTAAATAATTTTCAAAGTCTTGTCTGGCATCTCTAACCTTTTTTTGTTCTAATCTTGCCAGTCCACGATTCTTGTAAATTGGGCCAAATCTTGTAGGATTGATCTGGATTGCTTTTGTATAATATTGCTCTGCGTTATCATGTTGTTTGTTTTTCAGGTAATAGTTTCCCAACCCACGATAGGCTAGATAACATCTATCATTGATTGCTATACTTTTTTCATAATACTTGACACATTCTGGAGAACTTTGTTCATTTAATATTCCACCCAGTAAGGCAAAGGCAGTAGAATTTTTGTTATCAAGTTCTATTGCATTTTTAAGTGATTGAACTGCTTCATCTGGTTTTCGTTGTATATTAAGCCGCTCTGAAACAAAGCACAATCGATTTGATTTTTCTGATTTTTTATCACCAATTTTTAATTCTGATAATATGTCAATGGGAGCTAGTATGATCATTAATCTTCCATCTTCTGCCCATAAACTATCAAATTTTTTTTCAGGAATAACGCCTATTTGAAATTCATCTTCATTATGCTGTTGCGGAATATAATGAATTATTGTCTTTTCTTTATCATCATATCCGGAAATAACAGATGCGTGCTGAATGGTATCCTGTATACCTGGAAGAATTACTATTGGTGGGATTCCCATATCGATAATTTTTTTTAATTCTGATATTGCTGAATGTAAAATCAAGCTTCCAAGGCCATGGCGTTCTGCAAGCTCAATGCCCTCAATCAAAATACTACCATTCACATTAGAATATTTTTTTGCAATTTCAATAGCTTCCGGTAATGGTAAATCAATACTCCAATATTTAGAAACTGCATTTACTGATAATGGTAAACAGATATTTTCTTCCTCAACTGGAGGAAGTAATAATTCATGTTCAGATGACTTCATACTCGTATCACTACCTTTTCCATATTAAAATCAAAGATTCACAAATGATTCTATGAGTTTTTGACCATCAACACTCATTTCTGGATGAAACTGTGTTCCAAAAATATCTAGTTCTGTGTGTTGGATAATTTCATATTGACAGTTTTCTGATTTGGCAATTCCTGCAAGTTTGTTATTTAATCGTGAAATTTCATAACTATGGCTTTCAAATACGTCTAGCTTTCCTGTGCATATTGGATTGTCTT
>VHBM01000083.1 GCA_016871975.1 Nitrososphaerota archaeon
ACAAAACTCTATCACAAGAGGAATTAAACTCGGCAAAACAAATTTGTGCAGAAATTGGAATCAAACACATCATAATATCTTATGATGAGCTTGAAAACGAAAACTTTGTTCAAAATGACAAAAACCGGTGTTTCTACTGTAGAACAGAGCTTGCAACACATCTTGATGCATTAGCAAAACAACACAGAATAGATGTAATAGTTGATGGAACAAATATTGATGATCTGGCAGATTATCGGCCTGGAATTAAGGCACTATCCGATAACGGAATAAAGAGTCCACTCGTTGATACATGTTTTACAAAGCAGGACGTAAGAACAGAAGCTAAGAAAGCAGGCTTGTCAGTTTATGATAGACCATCCAACTCTTGTCTGGCATCACGTATTCCTTGGGGTCAGAGGGTAACAATGGAGAGACTTGCACGAATCGAAGTTGCAGAAACAATGGTAAAACAAACAACTGGCGCAAAACAAGTACGTGTACGAGATTTAGATGGAATTGCAAAAATTGAACTTGGCTTAAACGAACTACATTTGTTTTCAGATGAATCAAAATTAGAGGAATTAGAAAACAAATTACGGCAAATTGGTTTTATTTCAGTTGTGGTTGATCCTGACGGTTATAAACCTGGCAAGATCAACGTGATAGCGGATTGATTTATCTAGATAACGCAGCATCAACACCAATTCATAAAGATGTTCTCAATGAAATGCTTCCATTTCTAGTTGAACAGTATGGAAATCCATCATCGATTCACAAACTTGGTCGTAATGCAAACAAGGCCATTCAAAATGCAAGAAAACAAACTGCCAGTCTAATTAACGCACAAGCTGATGAGATCTTCTTTACTTCCGGTGGAACAGAATCAAATAATATTGCACTGTATGGATTTGCACATACCAAAAAAGGAAACCACATAATCACATCATCAATAGAACACGAGGCAATCTTGGAGCCATGCAAAAGACTAGAAAAAGATGGATTTTTGGTTACCTATTTGCCTGTTAGCTCAGATGGCCTCGTTGATCCTCTGGATGTTAAAAACGCAATTACAAAAGATACATGTCTTGTAAGCATAATGTTTGCAAATAACGAAGTAGGTACAGTTCAGCCCATAAAAGAGATATCAAAAATTTGTAAAGAAAAGCAAGTGCCATTTCATTCAGATGCAGTGCAAGCAGTTGGTAAGATGCAAATTGATGTCAAGGATTTGGATTTGAGTGCGATATCAATATCGTCGCACAAGATCAATGGTCCAAAAGGCATAGGTGCACTTTACATAAAAAAAGGAACTAAGATAGAACCATTCATTCTTGGCGGAGGACAAGAAAATGGAATTAGATCAGGAACTGAAAATGTAGCAAGCATTGTAGGTTTTGGTAAAGCATGTGAGCTTGCAAAAGAAAATCTTCAAAAAAATATCACACATCTGAAAAGTTTGCGCGATTCTCTTGTATCAAAAATAACTAGCGAAATATCACATGTTTCATTTAATGGACATAAAGAAAAAAGAATTCCAAACAACGCCCATTTTACATTTCTTGGGGTAAATGGTGAGGATCTAATCATCAAACTAGATGAAAACGGGATTGCAGCATCTACAGGCTCTGCCTGTTCTGTCAAAATTCAAAAGGCCTCACACGTTCTAAAGGCAATGGGTTTTTCTCACGAACAAATTACAGGCTCATTGCGGCTAACTGTGGGCCTTTCTAATACTTTAGAAGAAATTGCCACAACTGTGGCTATTTTAAAAAAAGTAGTACAAGAACTACGTGAAGTATCTCCATTTAAGGCAAAATACGGTCTTAATTAAATTCTAATTTGCAATTTGTTTTTTTGTTGAATTATGATTAATATCAAAAGTGATAACATCAATGTTAGTATGATATAACTGCCAAATTCTGGGACAACAAAAGTCCCAATTATATCAATTTGTGTATCTCCTTTCTCAAATGAAAGTTTGAGAGTACGATAATCTCTAGTCGATGCGGTTTCTTCAAAAGTAATTTCTGAGCCATCAATAAAAATAAGATATCTCTCATCTACACCATCACTTTTTTTTGCATCAATAAACGATCGTGGCAACTCTAATGTCATTATGCCATCGCGTGCAGCTTCTATTGTTACAACTAGGCCCAAAATTTTTGGCTCCACTTGGATGTTTTTTATCGTACCGCCATTGATCCTATATGGTACATCGAACGTGCCAAAGCTTCCTGCATCAACTTCAAAAAAATCTTCAGTTATTACGCTAGTCTCTGCAGGTTTAAACTCAAATTCTGTTTCAGCAATGTTCCCTGAATAAGCTGCCCTTACTAGATATGTTCCCTCTCTAGACCATTGAGGGCCAGTTGCAATTATCGTTGTTGTAAATGTACCATCTTGTGCAACCTCAAGTTGACGAGGTTCAAGGAAACTGTCGCCATAGAACACCTGTATTGATACTGGTGTGTTTAATATGACTGCTTTAACTTTACCTGAGATAACCACAGTGTCACCATCTTCATAAAAATCTTCAGCTACATCTACACAAATTAATTCATCTACAACATTACATTCTTCAGCTTCTTGTGCAAAAACTGGGACGAATGATATTGATAAAAAAATTAGTGCAAGGTAAATTTTTGTGTACTGCACGAAA
>VHBM01000084.1 GCA_016871975.1 Nitrososphaerota archaeon
GCAGATGGCGCTACGCAGGCATTAATTGAAAATAGGATTGTGCCACAGATAGTTGTAACTGACCTTGATGGAGACTTGGCAGCACTAAGAAAGGCTGCAAGAAAATGCATCGTTGTTGCTCATGCACATGGAGACAATCAAGACAAGCTAGATTTAGTTTCAGAGTTTCCAATATGCTTTGGCACAACAGAATCAAAACAGTTTGGAAGAATTCACAACTTTGGCGGTTTTACTGATGGTGATAGATCTGTATTTCTTGCAAATCACTTTGGTGCAAAAAAAATTATTTTGTTTGGCATGGACTTTGGTCCAAATATAGGCAAGTATTCAAAGGCTAGAATCATTGACAGAAAGACCAAGCTAAAAAAACTCAAGTGTGGAAAAAAACTTTTAGAATGGCTTGCAATAAAAACAAAGTCGGAACTATACACAACCTCAAAGCCAATAAAAGGATTCAAAAAGATTCAGTACAAGAATCTAAGCAAGATAGTTTCTTAGAATGCGTTTTAATACAGTATCTACCTGACAACAATTATGAGGTTTACAGATGAACAGGTTCGTGAAATTTTAGAGTTACAGCAAAAAATTTCTGAAAAAATAAGAGAACACAAAGATGAGATTGAACTGCTTGAAAAAAATCTTTCAGTATTAAATTCAATCATAAAACAATCAAGCTTTACAAAAGCCTCAATGCTAGAGCCAAGTAAAAAAGATGAATCCATCATACCAATTACAAAAAGTGGTGATGGCACACTTATTGCAAACGCCTATGTTACACCAGAGCAGGTCTCAATAGTTTTAGAGCAAAGCGTGGGTCTTAATGAAGAAACGCCCCCATTCAAGTCATTTTTCCTTGATAGAATAATTGGCGAGATGAAAAAAAAGGATAATGTAGATGCAGACAATGGAATAATCCAGAAAGGATCTGTTATTGATTGTGTAATAAACAAAAATGGCGCTACACTTCGCGAAATTATAGTCAAAAACTATCGCCAAAAAGAAAGAGTAAATGAGATAATCAATACTGCTGCCTGGTCATTATCCAAGATGATTGATAATTTAAGCAAGTGATTTTATGGACAAAATCGTTGTTTTGGACTTTGGATCCCAATACAGCCACCTGATTTGCCGAAGAATCCGTGAATTTTCAGTTTATGCAGAGCTTGTTCCATTTGATATTACAGTTAATGAATTAGTAAAGCACAATCCAAAAGGGATAATATTTTCTGGCGGCCCTGCAAGCGTATACAATTCTGGGGCACCCATACCTGAAAATAAGATATTTGAAATGAAGTTGCCAATCCTAGGAATCTGTTATGGACATCAGCTAATTGTAAACAACTATGGCGGCAAGGTAAAGCGTGCAAACAAGGAATATGGTTCCTCACTTTTGATGGTAGATGATGATTCTGACCTGCTAAGTGGATTGGGAAAATCAATTCGGGCATGGATGAGTCATGGTGATGAGGCAGAACAAGTACCCAAAAACTTTGAGATAATAGGACATACAGAAAGTGCAAAGGCTGCAGCTATTGCAAACATGGAAAAAGCAATCTATGGAATTCAATTCCATCCAGAAGTGGTTCATACAGAGCAGGGAGTTGAGATTTTGAAAAACTTTGTACTAAAAATTTGCAAGGCAAAACAAGATTGGACAATGGAAGGATTTGTTGAAAAAACTGTAAAAGACATTTCAAAAATTGATGGAAATGTTTTGTGTGCAGTGAGTGGGGGAATCGACTCTACAGTTACTGCACTGCTTATCCACAAGGCAATTGGTGAGCGACTAAGATGTATCTTTGTAGATAATGGCCTTTTGCGGCTAGATGAGGAAAAAGAAATTGGAGAAATGTTTACAAAAAATTTCAAGGTCAACTTTACAAAAATCGATGCAAAAAAGCAGTTTTTGACAAAACTGGAAGGGGTGTCAGATCCAGAAAAGAAGCGAAAAATTGTTGGTGAAGAGTTTGTGCGAATCTTTACAGAGTTTGCTGAAAAAAACGAGCCCTTTAGGTGGCTTGCGCAGGGAACGCTTTATCCTGATGTTATAGAAAGTGGCGTATCAAAGGGACCTGCTGCTGTCATAAAGACTCATCACAATGTTGGCGGCTTGCCTGACTGGCTCAAGCTTGAGATCCTAGAACCGTTACGTGAGCTGTATAAAGATGAGGTAAGAGAGGTAGCAAAGATTCTTGGCGTCCCAAAAAAACTGCTTATGCGACATCCATTCCCAGGACCGGGTCTTGCAGTTAGAGTCATTGGCGAGGTGACAGAAAAGAAACTCGAGATTTCAAAGATAGCGAGCAAGATTGTTGAAGAAGAGCTTGAAAAAGCAAAGTGGTA
>VHBM01000085.1 GCA_016871975.1 Nitrososphaerota archaeon
GCAAGGCTGCTTTTGCAAAAGCTAAGATTTTAGATAAAACCAGATATTTGAACTAGTTTACTTGTTTTCTAGGATTGGTTTTTTCAGTATCAGCCATCTAATTATGATATACCATCCCACAAAGATTGCCCCAACTATTCCCCAAAAGATCCAGTTTTGCATTTGTGCATCAAGACCCATCTGTGTAAACATGCCTGTTATTTCTCTTGAAACTAGAGTTGATACTGCCAGAACTATAAAGAATTCAACGGCTAGCCAAGTCCAATTAGGCCATGATTCTCTTGGTATGTGTACGTTATTGTGTACTCCCATAAGCATTGTCTATGATATGATTATTTATTTTTTCAGAGATTTATACAAGTGAAGAAGATTTTGTGTCATTTTTTATCATAGCAATGATATCTTTTTGATCTTCTTTTCTTTCGTAAACTCCCCTAAATGCATGTGTGGTCATTCTTGCATCATTTCTTACTCCCCGCATTCTCATGCAAAGATGCTCTGCCTCTATAACTACAGCAACTCCTTTTACTCCTTGTGAAAATAGCTCATCTGCTATGTTTTTTGTAAGTCGTTCTTGAATTTGTAGTCTTTTTGAGTACTTTTCTACCAACCGAACCAATTTTGAGATTCCAAATACGCGGCCCTTAGGGAAATAAGCTATGTGGATTTTGCCAAAAAATGGTAACATGTGATGCTCACACATTGAATAAAACTGAATGTCTTTTGCAATTACTGCATCAGAGTCCTCGGAGAACTGAATTGATAGCTCAGAATCAGAATCATATCCTGAAAAGATTTCTTTGTACATGTCAACTATTCTATCTGGTGTTTCACGTAAACCCTCTCTTGTTGGGTCTTCGCCTATCTCAATTATTAGTTCCCGGATTAGTTTTCGTACTCTTGCTTCATCCATTATGGTGCACCTATCAATTTGTGTAATTGTGGTATTATACGTACCTCACTATAAAGAGGATACACTATATCATAAAATTCCAAGAGTTGTTCCAAACTTGGTTCTGCTACGCCGTGAGTTGGTTGTATTATAAATCCTGCAATGTCGGTTTTCGAGATTGTCTCAAAAATTCGCTTGATTAGTTCTTTAAATGATGGTAAATCAGTTTTTGAGCTAACTACGATTTTGATGTATGTTATTTTTTTTAATGAAACTGATGATTTAAGACATTCAAATGCATTTTTCATGAGTGTAGAATAGTGTTTAGGATCGACAAATTCAGAGTCTTTGGTTTTAAACTCAATTTTTACAAAATCAATAAACGGTAAGACCTCAGAAAATTTTGCAGAGTCAAAACATGATGATTCCAGATATGTAGGGATGTTTCTTGATTTTACATATCGTGCCAGTTCCCTAACAGCTTCGTGTTGAATGAGTGGATCCCCTCCTGTAAAATTAACTTTATAGGTTTTGTCTTGTAGTTTAGAGTTTATCATTTTGCAGGCATCTTCTAGCGAATATTCTGTGCCAGAATTCATTGGAAGCGCCTCTATTGTATCACAATAAAAGCATGTGAAAGGACAACCTGCCAGTCTGACAAAAAGTGTCTTTGTTCCATAAAGTATTCCCTCGCCTTCTACTGATGTAAATATCTCAAACAGTCTTACTTTCAAGGATTTGATTATGAATGGTTGTTATTTATTCAATTAAGATGTGTTTGCTATGACATCACTGGTTCTTTTGTATAAAATAAACCAGAGATGAAAAACACTACGCCCAAAATTCCAATTAGCCCCCCAACAAATTCCACTGTTTCACCTAGATCTATTTCCATTGGAGCCCACAAAAATGCAATCAATGCACCAACTATCATCATTGGTATACCAACACCAACAGTAATTTGTTTAGAAGCCATGCACGATGGACATCTTTTTAAAATGTATATGAAGTTTTGCAGATTATTGAAGCATTCTATACAATATTTTGAGTGTTCTTTCAACTTGAGAAATTTTGTTTAATGCGTCTTTTGGTGATTTTTCAGCTTGAGATTCTGCCTGATCCAATAACGAAAGTGAGTTTTTGATCCAGCGTTTAGCGGCTGCATTTTTATCTGCTTTTGCTTCTAGTTTGTGTAATTCATCTTCCAGTTGTTGAATTTTTAGCTTGATTCTTTCTGTTTTTGATTCAGAAAGAGATTCAGAACGTAGAGAGTTAGCTTTGTCGTTTTCGGTTTTTACAGGATTTTCAATATCAATAACTAAGCTATTTAGCGTGTTAAATAATCTGAGAGCGTTTTCAAGATCACCTTTTGAGATGAGGGTTTTTAGCTCATCAAACATAATTTTTGCCTTGTCAAGTTTGGTTGCATCAACGCGCTTACT
>VHBM01000086.1 GCA_016871975.1 Nitrososphaerota archaeon
ATTTTCAAAAGACGCATTCCTCCTGCACCAAAATTTACAATCCCTTCTTTTTGTAAAAGGGTGTTGTTGGGCTCAAAGCTCCATGGAATAAATGCCATGAATCCTTTTGTTTTTTCCTGTAGTTTTGCAATTTTGTAAAAATGTTCTGCTATATCATGTACAGATTCAACATGTCCATACATCATAGTTGCAGATGCTGGAAGGCCAATAGAGTGAGCTTCTTCCATTATTTTGATCCATTCATCACTTGAGATTTTTTTTGGACTGATGATTTTTTTGACAGGATCAACTAGAATTTCAGAACCTGCACCAGGCACAGATTGTAGTCCAGCATCTTTTAATCTTGAAATAATTTCTTTTGTTGATGATTTTTCAACACGTGCAATCATATCTATTTCAGATGCAGAAAGTCCATGTACACCAATTTTTGGATACTTTGTTCTAATCAGTCTAAATGCATCTTCATAGTATTCGATTCCAAGGTTAGGATTGTGTCCTCCTTGAATGAGTACTTGCCTAATCTTAAACAAGTCCCATGCAGTTTTTACTCTAGCTTCGATTTGTTCAAGAGTCAGAGTATATGCTTCATCGTGTCCAGGAGGACGGTAAAATGCGCAAAACTTGCAGTCTGTAATGCAGACATTTGTGTAGTTTAGGATGATGTTATTTACAAAAGATGCTTTTTTGCCAAATTGATTTTGTGTTAATTTTCCTGCAACAAGACCCATCAGGTAAACATCGTCTGACTCTAATAGTCTTATACAATCATCAATATCAGGTCGTTTCCCCTGAAGTGAATTTTCTAAAATATCTCCAATCTCACTTGAATGAATTTGTTCAGTAATTTGACTCAATTAATCTGCATTTGTTGCTTTTCAGATGCTATTTAATCTTTGAGCTGTTACCAAAACGAATCGATTGGATAACTTTTGTGTGATTGATTGTGTTTTGATGATTTCATTTTTTTACGTTATTTTTAAGTAGGGCGCAAAGGGGAGAGTCATTTATGGCATCTGGTCTAGAAATAAGACTCAATCGAATTTTAAGAAAAGGCAAAATGCTTTGCATTCCAATGGATCATGGAATATCAAATGGACCAATTGAGGGTCTAGAGGATCCTCATTCAATCATTTACAAATGTGAAAGTCATGGATTAACAAGTGTGATTATTAACAAAGGAATTCTAAAAACGCTGCCAAAACCAACTAAGATTGGACTCTTGGTGCATTACTCAGCTAGCACCACACTTTCACTATCACCAAACCGAAAAATGTTGACAGGTACTGTAGAAGAAGCCTTGAGACTAGGTGCAGACGGAGTATCATTACATATCAACATAGGTGGCAAAGAAGAACCAGAGATGTTAGAGCAGCTTGGATTGACAGCAGAGCAATGTCACAAGTGGAACATGCCGCTTTTAGCCATGATGTATCCTAGAGGTGAAAATATCAAAAATCCTCACGATCCTGAAATTGTATCACATGTTACAAGAATCGGTGCAGAATGTGGTGCAGATATTGTCAAGACAGTCTATACCGGCGATATTGATTCGTTTGCAAGAGTGGTAAAGAGTGTTCCAGTACCTGTTGTAATAGCAGGCGGGCCAAAAGCAAAAACTGATCGTGATATCTTGCAAATGACTGAAGATGCAATGAAGGCAGGAGCAAAAGGTGTAACTTATGGACGAAATATTTTTGCACATAAAAATCCTGAAAAAATGGTACAGGCACTAGCCGCAATCATATTCAAAAAAGAAACTGCAGAGGAAGCAGCAAAGAAAATTGAGCAAAAGTAGAGAATTAATTATTTTACCTAAAGTGGCAAAAAATCAATTAGGTAAATTCCTTGCACAATTAAAAAATGAGGGAATAAACATTGCTTATGTAGATCCAAAGATTCTTTCTAAAACAAAAACAAAGATGGCGTCATTATTTCCATCGCTTTCTGCAGACTATGTTATACTTGACAAAGACATTTCAAAGCCTAAAAGGAAAAAGGCTGGGCGTAAATTCAAAGTCTTATCCAATGCAGACATAGAAAAAATCCTAGATTCTGCAAAAAAAGGCCTAGATTTTGTAATAGTTGAGGTAAAAGACTGGAAAATAATTCCACTTGAGAATATTATTGCAAAATTGCACAAGATACATACCAAAATTTTTGCTATAGCAAAGGAGCCTCAAGAGGTGCGTAAAATGTTCTCAATACTTGAGATAGGTGTAGATGGTGTTATTTTTGAGACATCATCGATTAGTGAGGTAAGAGAGGCACTGGTTTATCTTGGTTCAGGAAGTTTTGATT
>VHBM01000087.1 GCA_016871975.1 Nitrososphaerota archaeon
ATTGCGCCAACTATAGTAGATATTGCATTACCTGGCGCATGAACAGTAGCTCCCTTTAGCTCAATTACTTTAGCAGCTACCTCTCTTGTTGATTTGACAATTTCTTCTAGCTTTGATTGTGGTAAAATTGAATCAAGTGGAATTCCAGAAACTGAGCTAAATCTAGGTAGTGGTAACATGTTTTCACCATGTTCTCCTATTACTAATGCTTGGATTGAATTGCGAGAATGACCAGTTGCCTCATGTATGAACTGCTTGAATCTTGAAAGGTCAAGCATGTTTCCCATGCCACAAACTCGATTTCGCCCAAATCCTGAAACCTTGTATACTATGTGAGTCATTGGATCCAATGGATTTGTAACTGGAATGATTATCGAGTCTTTTGCGAATTTTTTTATATTTTCAACAACATCTTTTACGATTCCGGCATTAATTTTTAAAAGATCCATGCGAGTCATGCCAGGTTTTCTACCGGATCCTGCAACAACAACTACAATGTCAGATCCTTTCATGTCAGAATAGTCATTTGATCCTCGAATACTGACATCAATTCCCTGCTCTGAAAGCATGTGATTTAGATCCATTGCCTCACCTTGTGGCAGGCCTTTAACTACATCCAGTAATAGAATTTCTCTGTCTAGTCTTTTTAGTGCAGTAAATAGTGCAGCTGCACCACCAACTTTACCTGATCCAATTATTGTAATCATATTTTGCCGTCTATTTGCTCAATAATTAAATCTAATGTAGAGTTTGAATCTTCTAACAGAATTTATATGCATTTTTATCATTTTGCAATTTATGGTAACAGTAATTGATCCACAAATAGCTGGAATTTCTGGAGACATGCTACTTTGTGCTCTTGTAAATATTGGCGCAAACAAATCAAAAATAATAGATGGCGTTTATCTTGCACAAGATTATCTCAAAAACTCTAAAATCAAAAATATTGATTTTACCAACGTACAAAAACATGGAATACAAGCTACTCAGATAGTTCTTGATATTGATGAAAGAGTAGATGAGCGAAAAGGAACTGATGTTAGAAAATGTATCAGCTTGGCATCAGATAAGATAGGACTAGCAGAAAAAGCAAAGTCATTTGCAACTAGTACCATTGATACACTACTAGCTGCAGAAACAAGGGTTCATGGAACAACAATTGAATCTGTTCATCTTCACGAAGCCTCAGGACTAGACACTGTAGTCGACATTGTGGGGTCTGCCATAGCATTAAATGACTTGGGATATTTTGATGATGAAATAATCACAACACCTGTAGCTGTTGGTGGAGGTACACTATCATTTTCCCACGGAGTTACAACAAATCCAGGTGGAGCAATTCTAGAAATTTTCAAAAACTCAAAAATAGCAATTTCTGGTGGAAAGGTAAAGGACGAGCTTACAACACCTACAGGTGCTAGCATGCTTGTAAACCTGGCAACAAAATGTTCAGAGTTTTATCCACAACTAAAGGTGAATACAGTAGGATATGGTGCGGGCACAAAGAACTTTGATGAGTTTCCAAACGTTCTAAAAATAGTGCATGGTGAAAAGACAACTAACTATGAACGCGACTCTGTAATAATTTTGGAAACAAATGTTGATGATGTATCCGGCGAAATACTTGGCAATATGCTAGAAAAGATTATGAAAAAAGGCGCAAAAGATGTTACTATAACTCCAGCCATAACAAAGAAAAGCAGACCGACTAACCTGATTTCTGTAATATGCGATACTGATTCGATGAATTCTGTTCTTGACTTGCTATTTTCTGAGACAGGTACTTTGGGCATACGAATTCGTGCCTCTGAAAGATTCATAGTTCCACGCTCTATTGTCAAGACAACAATCACAATTCAAGAGAAAAAATTTCCAATACGCTACAAAATAATTGGAAAAGACAAAAACTTCAAGATAGAGTCTGACGACATAAAATTAATAGCTGAGTCAATAAACAAATCATACAAGCAAACAGAAGAGTTGATCAGAAACGTAATCAAAAAGGAATTATCATAAAATGACAAAACTAGAAAGTATAATCAACTGGTTTGGTGATAAGAAACGCGTTCTTATCGCACTTTCTGGTGGAGTAGACAGTGCGCTAGTGGCATATGCAGCATTTCAAAAATTAAAAAATGGCGCAATTGCGGTAACTGCAGACTACAAAACTCTATCACAAGAGGAATTAAACTCGGCAAAACAAATTTGTGCAGAAATTGGAATCAAACACATCATAATATCTTATGATGAGCTTGAAAACGAAAACTTTGTTCAAAATGACAAAAACCG
>VHBM01000088.1 GCA_016871975.1 Nitrososphaerota archaeon
CTACTTCACCAATTTCTGTTCGCTGCAGGTTGCGTATCTCTACTGCAATTTTTTCAAGTGTAGAGCCCAAAAGTGCAAGAGAAAACACATATTCTGCATATCTTTCCCTCGGAATTATCTGGGTTGTAACTTCTACAGGATACAAAGATAATTTCTTTGCAACTCTTTTTTGAACATCAAGTGCCTTTGCACCCATTAAAGAACCAGTCCCAACAACTCCAAGTGTCTTGCAAAGCAAGACTCGCTTTTTTATTTCTTCGACTCTTTCAATGTGCTTTGCCATCTCTGCTGCCCAGTTTGCAAATTTCAGACCAAACGAGATTATGCTTGCATGTTGGCCATGTGTTCTGCCAACTGCAGGAACATTTTTGTATTTTAGAGCCATCTTTGACAAAAGCAAGGCAAGTTTTGCAACCTTTGGCTGGATTATGACTAGCGCATCGCGCATTTGCATCGAGGTACTTGTATCTACTAGATCATTACTTGTAAGACCATAGTGAACCCAGGGTTTTGCCTCAGGCTTGCATTTTTCACTCAGTGCCTCAACAAGTGCTGCTGTATCATGGTCGCTTTTTGCCTCTAATTGCTTGATTCTCTTTGCAGTTATTTTGCCAGATTTGGCTGCATTGAGAATGTTTTTTCCAATATCTTTTGGAATCATTCCTATCTCACTTTGTGAAATAGCTGTAGCCCCTTCGATTTCAAGCTGATAATTTATTTTGTTTTGCTCTCTGAAAATCTCTACCATCTCTTTTGTGCCATAGCGGCCACTGTCTATAGGTAGAATCGACAACATTGATTCTTTTTTTATATCGAAAATAAATCTATGTTTTAAAGCGTATAGTTTGAGTATGCACCATCAAAATTAATCACAATTCCAGAAAGATACTTGATGTTGTTTTGCACAATCGCTTTTACAAAATCACCTATCTCTTTTGGCTCGCCAAACCTTTTCATTGGCATGGTTTTTTTAATCTCTTCTGCATCTTGGATTAGCTCACGCATTCTATCAGTATCTATGAGGCCTGGTGCTATGTTGATGCAGCTAATGTCTCTTGCAGCAAACTCCTTGCTTAGCAACTTGAAAACGCTAGTAAATGCCAGTCTATATGCACTTGAAATAACTAGTCTTGGGTTTGGCTCTTTGATTACGCCTGAGCTTATCAAAAAAACATATCCGCCATTTTTTATTGTGATATTTTGCAAAAGAACACAAAATCCCAAAAACAGCTGATTGTGATATTTCTGCCAGTCTTCCACTGTAACAGATTTGAATTCCTTTGCTGGAGGCCCTCCAGTATTCAATACTAGAATGTCTACTTCCTTGTTATTTTGCGCAAATTTTTTCACGCTATCTAGGTTTGATGTATCTAGTTCTTTTTTTGATGTAGCAATTACATCACAGTCAATTGTTTTTAGCGAGTCTGCAATAGCCTTTCCAATTCCTCTAGAGCCGCCTAAAACAATTGCCTTTTTCATTTTACAACAAAATAAGAAAGTCACATTCATTTTAAACTAATTGTTTAGTTTTTAGAAAAAACCAGACTGTAACAAAATTATGATTTAAATTGTGTGCGGTTTTCTTCTATTCGTTATTGATGTCTCAATTATCTCCAAAAAAAGTAAGCAACATGGTATACAGAATAGAGCCAGACAAAAGCCGTGGCATGAGGGTACCTGTTACAATTTACGCAGATGAAAAGCTTTTAGAAAAAATGATGACAGACAGGACAATCTCTCAGGCAATCAATGTATCGACTTTACCAGGAATACAAGGCCATGCAATAGTGTTGCCTGATGGTCATGAGGGTTATGGCTTTCCTGTTGGTGGAGTTGCAGCAATGGATGCAGAGGAGGGAATGATCTCTCCAGGTGGGGTTGGCTATGACATTAACTGCGGAGTAAGACTGTTACGTACCAATCTGACAGAGCAGGATGTAAGGCCAAGACTAAAAGATATTGTAACGGATCTTTTCAACTCGATACCATCTGGCGTTGGCTCTAAAGGTGCAGTCAAGCTAAACAATTCTCAGCTTGATGAGGTTCTAGTCAGAGGTGTCACCTGGGCAATTGATAATGGATATGGCTCTGAACACGATGCAGAAGTATGTGAAGAAAATGGCCAGATAAAAAACGCAAACCCAAACAAGGTCTCTGACAAAGCACGCAAGCGAGGTATGCCACAGCTTGGCAGTCTTGGCTCTGGAAATCATTTTCTTGAGGTACAAAAGGTGGCAGAAATTTTAGATGAAAATGCAGCAA
>VHBM01000089.1 GCA_016871975.1 Nitrososphaerota archaeon
AAGATCAAGAATTTAAAAATGGAATTTCAGGACTAGAAAAAAAACTAAAGATACAGCTTGTCTATAACGATCAAAAAGTAACACTGCCTCTTTCTGCGGATCATAACATTCCAGGCAAATACTATACCTTTGTTGATCCTACACGGGCTGGCTATTACCAAGCTAACATCCTAGGAGAAATTGATGGAACTGGTGTAAGCATCTCGATGCATCCGCCACGAGTTGAAAACAAAACCTACTTGGCATTTCCAACAAAACCAAACGAAGAGATAATGGCAGAACAAGAATCGCTTCGCAGTGAAATAAACCAAATCAAGCAAACTCTTGCTAGAATTGAGAATTCTAACCAAAATACCACCATTTCATACATTGCAATAGGACTTGGGATAGCAGGAATAGTTATTGGGTCGGTTGCTTTTTCTAGGAGAAAATAAAACACTCGTACAATGCTTCCACTGCGAGATGAAAATCCTCACCCACGAGGATACAAGCCAGTACTTACAATTCTTCTAATCATAATCAACGTTATCGTATTTGCGTATGAGGTAGCATATACTGGCCAGTTCTTTGAGTTTACAAACGAGCAAACCTTTGAGTTATTTTATGACTGGGCAACAGTTCCAGATTGTGTAACTGGCTCTGCTCAAGTATCTGTTGATTTTGGTATGGGACCACTACAAGTCTCCTGCCCGCCAATGCCACTGACTACACTAATCACGTCAATGTTCATGCATGGGGGTCTTATGCATCTTGGTGGAAACATGCTCTTTTTGTGGATATTTGGAGACAACATTGAGCTCAAGTTTGGAAAGGCAAAATTTCTTGGAATTTATTTAATGTGGGGAGTTGTTGCAGGCCTTGCACACATTGTTGTAGAGCCAACTAGTCCAATCCCTGCAGTAGGTGCATCTGGTGCAATATCTGGTATACTTGGAGCATATCTTGCGATGTTTCCTCGCGCAAAAATTACGACATTTTTGATGATGGGATTTTTCTGGAGAATGATGCACATTCAGGCAAAATGGTTTTTGCCTTTCTGGTTTATCTTCCAAAACGTTTTGCCGTTTTTGGTTGGAGGCTTTGGTATTGCAGGTGGGGGGGTAGCGTACATGGCCCACATTGGCGGATTTGTAGTAGGACTTGCATGTGGAATGCTGTACAAAAAAACACATGGCTCTGACTTTACATATGGTACAAGATATGGATGGAAAGGAGATTACTGATTAGGAATAAATCACACCATACTTTGGTGTATTCATGCCGTTGATCACAGTTTCACTGTATCCTGGAAGAAGCCAGCAACAAAAAGAAGAGTTTGCAAAGGCAGTAACAAAATCAGCAGTTGAAATTCTCAAAACAAAAGAAAATCACGTAATTGTTGTTTTTGACGAAAACCCAAAAGAAAACTGGTTTATGGCAGGAAACCAGCTGTAATTCTTTTTATTTTATTCATTTTTACAAAACATGATGACAAAAATTGCCATAGTACAATTCAAGGCATCAACTGACAAAAATAAAAACCTGACAAAAATTCTAAACTATATCAAAACTGCAGCAAAAAGAGGCGCAGATCTTTGTGCATTTCCTGAATTTATGATGTTTTACACAAATTCATCGCAATCGGCTGCAGAGCTTGCTAAACAGGCGGAGACAGCAAACGGAGAATTTGTAAGCTCAATTAGTAATGCTGCAAAAGAAAATTCTATTCTTGTAGTAGGAACTTTTTATGAAAAAAGCAGGAAAAAAAATCGTGTTTATGATACTGCATTTCTTGTAGGAAAATCAGGCAAAATACTATCAACATATCGCAAAATCCACCTTTATGATGCACTAGGATTCAAAGAATCACGCAAACTGACAGCAGGCTCTAAAATTACGAGTCCGACAAAAACAAGTTTAGGCAAACTGGGAATGATGATCTGCTATGATCTAAGATTTCCTGAAATGTCTCGCATCTTGGCATCATCAGGATCTGAGGTCTTGGTTGTACCATCTGCTTGGGTAAAAGGAAAAAGAAAAGAAGAACACTGGCTGACAATTAACAAGACTCGTGCAATTGAAAATGGATGCTATGTAGTTGCACCTGATCAAGTAGGAAACATTTACT
>VHBM01000090.1 GCA_016871975.1 Nitrososphaerota archaeon
TCTTTGAGTTCTTGTAGTTTTTTAGCAACTCCTTTACCTCATGTTCTGGCCATCCCGACCCTCTTGCGATTCGCTTAATTCTTGATGCATTTAGTAGATCAGGATCTGCTTTTTCCTCTTTTGTCATACTTTGTATGATGTATCGCCATTTTTGCACCCTGTCTTCCATTTGTTCTAGCTGATCCTCTTTTACCATTCCTGACAGTCCTGGCATGGTCTCAAGAAATCCCTTTAGTGAGCCAACCTTTGTTACCTCTTCAAGCTGATAGTAAAAATCATCCATGTTCATCTTGCCACTTGACATGCGTTTAAGACGAATGTCATCTGCTTCGCTCTCTAGTCTTTTTGCCAAGTCTAAAAGTGCTTGAACATCACCCATTCCCAAAAGACGACCAACAAATCTTGTTGGAGAAAATTTTTCTAAATCATCAATGCGCTCTCCTGTTCCCACATACATTATTTGTGCACCTGTTGCAGCAGAAGCAGCTAAAGCTCCTCCACCTTTTGCTGAGCTATCAAGTTTTGTTACTATTATTCCTCCAACTGGAACCGTTTTATGAAATGCCTCAGCTTGTGAGTAACATTGCTGACCAATTGTGCCGTCAATTACAAGCAATGCCAAGTCAGGTTCAGCAGCTTTGCTTATCTGCTTCATCTCATCAAGCAGGTCTTTTTCCTCTTTGTGGCGTCCCGCAGTATCAATAAGAACAATGTCAATGCCAGAGTCTGTAAAGTGTTTAAGACCACTTTTTACAACTGACGGCGAATCTTTGTTATTTTCTTCACCATAAACTTCGATGTTTGCCTTCTCACACATTGTTTTTAGCTGAACTAGCGCCCCTGGCCTGAAGGTATCTGCACCAATTGCACTTACCTTGTATCCCTGTTTTGAGAGAAATTTGGCAAGTTTTGCAGTAATTGTTGTCTTTCCGCTTCCTTGAATTCCAAGCATCAATACTTTGTTTAATTTTCCTGGTTTGAATGAAAATTCAGTCTCGTTGCCAAGAAGTTTTGCTAGCTCATCGTAAAGAATTTTTACAATGTGATCTTTTCGTGAAAGACCTGGAGGCGGAGTTTCATTAAGGGATCTGTGTTCTAGATTTTTAGTAATTTCAAGAACAAGTTTTACATTTACATCAGATTGTAGCAAGGCGCGTTGAACATCGCGTGCTAATTCTTTTATTAGCTCCTCGTCAACTCCAGAAGAGCTAACTAATTTTTTTATTGCTGCTCTGAGATTATTTTTTAGACTATCAAGCATTGTGAGCTAATTCTGCCTCCAGTATTTCAAACCTTCCTCTGTATCCATCCCATACTTTGGTAGATTTTTTAATTTTAATTGGATTTGAAAATAAAGGACAGTCAGTTACCAATGTTTCTGCCTCTCCCCCTTCAAAGATTATATTAAATCCATATTTTTCTGACAAGGCTTCAAGTTTTTTTAGATCATCTTGTGTGATTTCTTTTCCAAGCCAAGACTCATCAAGGCCGCCTGCACTTACACTAATTATTATAAAATGAAAGTTTTCCTTGAGAAGGTTTTGCATGTATTCTTTTTGGTTCTTCTTCCATAACGGTGAAACAAGTTTTACATTCAGGCTTTTACAAATACCTTCAAACCGTTTTCTTTGAAATTCACTTAATATTCCACCATGAAGTATTCCTTCAATTCCAAAGTTTTCCTTTGCCTTGTAAAGTATTTCTTGAAGTGTGTTAACTTCTGAATTTGGATTTGTAGAATCTGCATCTATTGATAGTTGTGGTATTCCCATTGCCTGTGATTGCAATTTTGTCAAACGAATGTTTGGAAAATGTAACAGCTCACTTTCATAAGATAGTGGAAATACTGTTACCACACAGCTAATTTGATGCCCTTCTTTTTTTGCTTGGTATATTGAGTAAGTACTATCTTTACCACCAGAAAATAGCGCTGCTAATTTCATAATGATAGGAAATTTCAGATGTAATTTTAAGTGTCAATAACAAAATTGCAAGGGAAAAGCACCGGATGCTTCAATTCTCATAATCTTCATCAAAAATCAGATGGCTTTTCCAAATCATCATCAGCATCCAAA
>VHBM01000091.1 GCA_016871975.1 Nitrososphaerota archaeon
GAGGCTAGCGTGTCGTCTTGCTTTTTGTTTTTCTTGAACACTTCGATTATTTTCAAAATAATTGGAATTATTCGCTTTGCCGGGACACGTAAACAGTTTACACCAAGCATTGCCTCTCCATCTGCTCTTCCACCAAGCGATAGCTGATACACTGGATACATGTCCTTTCCTACACGTCCCCCGCCGCCATAAAACCCAATTGTTGCAATCTCGTGCTGGCCACAAGAGTTTGGACAGCCGCTAATCTTTATTGTTGCATCATGTAACGTTTCATCTTCATCTAGTTTTAACTCGATGAATTTTCGCTGAATCTCTTTTGCCAGCCTGTGTGAGTTTGTTAGTGCCAAATTGCATGATGTTGTCCCAGAACATCCAACAGGTGATGCCATTGTAAGTGAGCCTGGGTTTGCAAGTCCTGCCTCTAGTAGTCTTGAATACAATCGAGGCAAATCATCTTCTGCAACCCATCTTAGTACAACATCTTGTGAAAATCCGTTTCTTGCAAAGCCTTCAGCTGAAAACTCGCTGCATATTTTTGCCAAAGATCTTAGCTGGTTTGCAGTAATATCGCCAGACTCTAGCGTCAGAAAAACTGCGCGAAAGTCTGCCTGCTTTTGTCTAAATGTCGTAGTCTTGAGCCATCTTGAATAACCATCAGGTGGTGCTCTTCCATCAGTATCTGTTATTCTAATTGGTCTTTTGATTTCCTTTGGCGTGTGATCAACTTCAAGTTTTATTATAACAGATTGGGTGGCTCTCACAATCATTCTTTCTTTTAGTACAAGATTCTGGAAATTGTCCCAGCCCATCTCATCTACCAGATATCGCATTCTGTTTCGTGCCATGTTTTTTCGATTTCCTAGCCTGTCAAAGATTCTCAGTACTGCAATTGATGTGTACAGTAGATCCTCTTCTGGCGTAAACTCTTCTAGCTGGTGGCCAACAAATGACTTGTTTCCCAATCCTCCACCCAAAAACACCTTGAATCCGCGCTGAATTTTTCCATCAAGATCTCTTGTCTGAGGAACCAATCCAACATCTGCTATTCTTGCCATGCCATGTTTTTCACAGCACGTGAAATTGAACTTGAATTTTCTTGGAAGGTTTTGATTCATTGGGTTTCGTAAGAGAAATCTTGCCGTTGCAAATGCATATGGCGATGCATCAAATGCCTCTTCTGAACAAACACCTGCCAGCGGACTACACATTACATTTCTTACCGTATTTCCACAGGCCTCTCTGCTTGTCAGGCCAACTTCGGCCAATCCTCGCATGATTTCAGAAACATCTTCTAAAATCACCCAGTGGAGTTGGATGTTTTGCCTTGTTGATACATGTGCACTGCCAATTGAGAATGCCTCGCTTAGCTGTGCAATTCGCTCAAGCTGACCAGGATAAATTTCGCCTGCTGGGATTTTGATTCGAACCATTGCATAGTCGTCTGTCATCCTTGTGCCGTATGCACCATGTTGTAATCTAAAACGCCTAAAGTTATCAGAGTCAATTTTTCCCTGGCGGTAAAGCTTTACCGTGTTTGCAAAGTTTTCAGCCTCCTCTAGCTTTGCCCAGTTCATTTTGGGTTTGACATATTCTGTTGATTGTTTTAGATTAGCTACAGTCAATTTAACGCAAACTTCCTTGATTTTGGATATAAATTTTTGATATAAGGAATTCTTGTCATAATTTGCACATTTGTTGGTGATTCTTGCCTAACTCGTTCTAGAAAACTAGAATGATGGTTAGTACAACATAATTACAGCAAGTCTTTTTTGTTTATCCCACTTGTTTCAATTTCATAACGCAGCGGAGCTGGAAGCTCTGCATATTTTTTATTTGCAAGAATTTTGATTTGATCATCAGGAACTTTGACCATTTTTAGCAGCTTGCCTCTTTGATGTGCAAATGCATTTTTCCAAAATCCTGCTCCATCAAATGTTGAAATCTTTGCCAACTATATTTCAGAGATTATACCATTAATCAATATTTTTGTAAATTGCAAAAAATCATGGCAAACTATTAATGGCTTTCAAATCTGATGCATTT
>VHBM01000092.1 GCA_016871975.1 Nitrososphaerota archaeon
CAAAAACCAAAATATGACTTTGATTTTTCAGATGAAACACCAATAAGATTAGGGGAAGGCAAAGAATTTTTGCTGTATGATTTTGATAAAGATGGAAAATTTGACTATAGTGCAGGTACCGTAGGTGCTAGAGTGGTTGATGTCTATGGTGTTATTGAAAATAAAAAATCCACCATAGATAAAACAATCAACGCGATAAACGGTACACTGTTACCAGCCTTAGATCCAGATGGCCGCTTTTTCGGCGTAATGTCAGATTTCATAGGACATGGTACAGCTAGCACAGCATCTATAACTTCAAAGGGAATTCAACAATACGATATTTACAATAATACTAAAAAATATACAATAAAGGGTGTTGCACCAGATGCAAAGATAATTCCTGTAAAAGCATTATGGTTTGGCGACGCAGTATATGCATGGTTGTGGATTTCAGGATTTAACAATGAAGAAAACAAATGGATTTTTGATGGAAAACCAAGAGCTGATATAATTTCTAACAGCTGGGGTGTTGCAAACTTTCCATCATTACAGTACGCACCTGGAATGGATGTGCTTTCATTAATTTTGAATGTATTAGCTACTCCACAATCAATTCATGAAAATTATCCAGGTATTACAATTGTAACAAGTGCTGGAAACTCTGGACATGGTTATGGAACACTTGGTTTGCCAAACGCGGCATCATATGGTATTACGGTTGGCGCATCAACTAACAATGTATTTGTCGGATATGGGCAATTCAAAGGGCAACCAAGATTTGGCAACACCACTGATAACTTTAATGAAATTGTTGACTTTTCAAGTAGGGGTCCTGGAATCATTGGAGATCCTAAACCTGATTTAATGAGCATAGGTGCGTATAGTTTTACGCCATCATCTATAACAAAAATGAAAAAAGATTCAAAACAAGAACCTTTCTCACTTTTTGGTGGAACAAGCATGGCAGCACCTCTTGTTTCTGGAACCGCAGCTCTATTGATGCAAGGCATGAATGAAAAATCTGAAAACTATGATCCATTTAAAATAAAAAATATTTTAATGTCAACTGCAACTGACTTGGATAATGATGCCTTTACACAAGGCACAGGTCTGGTAAATGCTACCAGTGCAGTCAGCTTTGTACAAGGTAATGAAGGAATGTTTGTAGTTTACAACAATTCTACCTTTTCTAATATCAAAAAAATTCTTGATGATCCACTTGACAAACTAAACTCAAACATATTAGGAATAGATAATTTCACAATACCGGAAAAAAATTATCCACAAACTAGTTGGTTTGGTGGCTACTTACTACCTGGAGAACATAGTACAACTACTCTGACAATCGAAAATCCTTCAAACAATACACTTGACATAGAAATAAAACCACAAACTTTCAATTTAATTAAGCAAATTCAATTTAACGGAACAACTGAGGTACGTCTTAAGGATTCAATATTAAATAAATCAGATACATACATACCAAATTATATCAGTCTTTCTGGCGCAAAAGCAAATCACACTTTATCAAATTTTAACGAAACAAACCACATACCTGATGATGCATCATTGATGATACTAAATGTTAACTTTCCATTCAACGAATTTATGAACAAAACCGACAAGATTTATGCCAATGATATGAGAATATCATCGCTTTATCTGTATGACTGGAATGACAAAAACAATAACACGAAAATTGAAAGCGATGAATTATCAATGGTCAATAGAGGCGGATCATGGGGTACTATGCAAGAGCTACGAGTTTCACAACCTAACTCAAAATTTACCAATACCCCAGTAGTTGGAATTTATCCTGTACCAACTAGGTTTTCTTACTGGTTTGGTGATACAAAACAAAATTCCACTTCAATGAATTATGAATTATCTATAAGTTATTATAAAAAAGACCATTGGGATTATATCTGGACAGATACTGCAATTGAAGTTGATCCTAAAAATTCCACTAACATAATTGCAACCATTACTATACCTGAGGATCATCAACCAGGAATATTTCAGGGGTTTTTAACATTTGAAGGAGAAAAACACACAGTAAA
>VHBM01000093.1 GCA_016871975.1 Nitrososphaerota archaeon
GAAGTTACTTGATGCAAAAAAATCTGGAATGACTCTAACAGATGCAGGACAGATAGTGCCTGAACAATCGACTGCTGCCATAGTGGTACATCATCCACAAGCAGAATACTTTGTGCTTTAGAAATATTAAAAATAAAAAGAAAAATTTTCTAACTTGTAAAATCTTGAATCTTAGTTACCTGACAACAAGTACGGGACATGGTGCGTACATGATGACCTTTGATGCTACACTTCCAAGCAGAACCTTACTCACTCTGGATTTTTCTCCGGCGCCAACTACAAGCAAATCAATACCTTTCTGTTTGGAATAATTGATAATTGCAGTTGCCGCCGAGGTCGAGCTTTTTAGCACTTCGGTTTTGACCGATATGCCACTTTGTTCTGCCATGTTTTTAACAATATCTAGTATTTTGTTGGCTTCTTTGATTCCAAGATGAGTTAGTTGTTTTTTGGTTTCTGCAGAAAGGACTTTGAATATTGATGAAAGATCAACCACATTTACAACTAGAACGTCTGCATTGTTGTTCTTGGCTAGTGTCAGAGCATATTTTGCTGCATTCATAGAATTTTGTGAACCATCTATTGCCACAAGTATTTTGGAGGGAGCAACCTTCATTTTGTGAATCATCTTGTCTTGAAATAATTAATAAATGATTGTCACATCTAGGACAGTTTTGGTATCACTGTAGTTTCTTCCGTTCCAAACTTTTCTATTACCGCATCATGTATCTTTTTTATAAAAATATCTGCCTCTTTTAGCGTCATATCTGACTTCATGATGACATGAATTTGGGCTGACATGGCATGACCTAGCGGTCTTATTAGCACATCATCTACTTTTACATTAAAGCTCTGCTCCACATAATGTGAAATTTCATCTTCTAGCTCTGGGTTTTTTACGGCATCTAACAAAACCAATGTCGATTCCTTGAAGGCCATACGGGCCATATAGAAAATGTACCCAGCTATTATTATTCCTCCTATTGCATCCATGTATGGTATCCCAAAGTATCCTACAAGTACACTTGCAAATCCAACAAATGATGCGGAACCATCTTTTATTGAGTTCTTGGCATCCAGATTGAGAGAAATTAGATTGTATTTTTTTGCAACACTTCTTACTCTGAATGCTCTGTGTAAAGATATGCTTCCAGCCGCAATCAGAGTAATCATAGTGATCTCTGGGTTGACTGTTTCAACTGGATGCACTATTTTCTCATATGCGTGATATATGATGAATATGCCAAGAATAACTATCACAATTGCTGCAACAAATGCGGCAAAACTTTCTATCTTTGCATACCCAAAATGGAATTTTCTGCTCTTTGGTTTGTGTAGCATAGCAATACCAAACCACACTATGAACGAAACCAATGCATCTGCCATAGAATCAAGACCATCTGCAAATAGTGTCAAGCTGCCAGTAGTGGTAGAAATGGCTACTTCAGCAATTCCTATTGCCAATAGTGTCCAGATTGACACCCACGCAGCACGTTTTCCTTCTTCAAATCCTTTATTTTTGGTCAAAAAGTACTGAATTACATATTTTTTCATAATTTATTAGTGTTAGGTTGCACCTAAAAGAAAAATTCTATTGTTTTACTCCAAAGACTCAAACAAGTTTTGTGCCTTTGCAAAGTCATTAGGAGACGAAATTAACACGTCACCTGCAACACTATGAATGTTTTTTATAAAGCCAACTAAATTCTTCTCATAATCCGACCAGTCAAGCTTTAAAAACTTGGCAGAGTTTGCATTTTTTTCCGAAGGCAGCAAAATACATGGAATTACCTTAAAGCCTTGGGGTTTGAGCTCATCAACTATTCTTGTGACCTGTTTTTCTGAAT
>VHBM01000094.1 GCA_016871975.1 Nitrososphaerota archaeon
GATAGTCTCTTGGTACCGGAACAATTCTTGCAAACATCTTGTCTGGATAATCAAACTCTACTACCTTGTATCTGGAACCTGCAAGAAAATAGATCGCAGAGGAATGAAGCTCTTCTAGTGCAATTGGCAGCACCCTGTCTCCAACCTTTCGCTCATTTAGGAAAATATCAACAGACCTTCCTATTCCCCTAATGCTGTAATCATTTACAAGTGATCTGGCCTTGTCGTAATTTGGGACATATCTGTCCTCATACAAAACAAGATTTCCATTTCTTAGCTGCGCTTCAATTACCTGAGCATGCTCTTTTAGCTCATGCTTTGCAATTGGCTTGTCACATGCCATTGCAACCACTTGAAATTCCTCAACAAAGGGATTCTTTGGGTCTATGTAGATTCTCTCCACATCATCAAAATAGTCATGTGGGTGATTTTTGTAGTACTGTGAGATAGGATCATTCCCAAGAGCCAAAAACGCATAGCCTCGCTGGCCTTTTCTTGCAGCCCTGCCAATTCTCTGCATTAATCTGTTTACAGGAATTGTTGCAGAAATTATCCCATCTACATTGCCAACATCAATTCCTAACTCAAGCGTCGGTGTGCAGGAAATTGCCATTAGCTTGTCTGACTTGAATAACTGTTCGACTTTTTTTCTATAGTTTGCCATCAGGCCTGCCCTGTGAACCTTGATGTCAATTTTTTGTTTTTTTGCCTGCATTGCAAGAAGTTCAGAATTTAGATGGGAATTGCTAAAAACCATGGTCTTGTGTTTTTTGTTTGTTAGTTTTTTTGCAAGATCTATCATTAGAGCCCTTTGTGTTCGAAGCGATGGAAACAACATGGCAAAATCAATATCGCCTTTTTTCCCATAACCTTCAACGAGAATCATTTTTTCACCAAAAAGCTGCTCGCAAAACTCCTTTGCATTTTTCAAAGTAGCAGATGATGCAATAAACTGAATTTTTTTGCAAAGGCGCTTTAGCCTTTTAATTATATAATGAACGTTAGAGCCAAATATCCCAGAATACACGTGAACCTCATCTACAACCATAAACTTTACAGAATCAAGCAATGATGCAAACCTTGTTCTATTCAAAAGATGATAGTGTAACACATCAAAATTTGTGATAATTACCTGTGGTGGATTATCTATAATCTTTGCACGCTCTGTCTGTTTGGTATCGCCATCAAAAACTTGGACATTAACATCGATCATTTTTGCAAGCTCTGAAATCTTTGGAAACTGGTCTCGTGACAGAGATTTTGTCGGATAGACAAACAAAGCAAGAACTTTACTTGGATTTTCTTGCACTTGCTTTATTTTTTGTATTACTGGCACCATAAATGCCTCTGTTTTTCCAGAAGCAGTCGGCGCAGAAATTACTACATTATTTCCATAAGATATCTCTTTTATTGCATCTTCTTGAAATCTGTAAAATTTTTTGATACTTTTCTGACGCAAATACTTTGAGATTTGTGAATCTAGGCCAAGTTCAGTTACATCAGAGCCAAGTTCAGGCTCGGGCTCTTTGATTGTTTTATAAAAAGAAACATAATCATTTTTTGAAAATAATACGGACTTTGTAAGCTCATCAGGCTCGTATCCTTTAAGCATTTTTTTAATTTCATCTTCGCTTTGTAAAATCCCGCTAGTTACTAGCATCTGCCCAAACTGCGCTTTATCCTGTATTGTTCCATGGTCGTATTGTACAAGAAAATCAAGATATGCCTCATCGG
>VHBM01000095.1 GCA_016871975.1 Nitrososphaerota archaeon
ACAACACTCTAATTTATACAAAACGCGGATAATGTGAGACTAGTACTGATTACTGGACTGCAGGGATGGGTTGCTCTGTTGGTACTTGCAAATGAGATGTCTTTCTGACCTTTTTGAACAGTTTTTGCTTTAGTGTATCTGCATCACCTTGAATGCCAAAGTATTTTTTGAATTTTTCAGTAGTCATGTAAATTTTTAGTCTGCCAACATTTTGATGCTCAACAAAATCAAGCTGTCTTAATTCTTTAAGATGTGTATAGACTCCACTACCTCTTGTCTCAACTAACTGTTTTGATGAAATTGGTTGCATGTATGCAATGTATGATAAAGTTTTGAGTGTCGCACTTGGAAGAATTGGTTTTGATGCATAGCGTCTAATAGATGCGTTGTATTCTGGTTTTAGCTGAAACACATAAGATCCATCAGGTAAAGTAACAATCTCAAGTGCCCTAAAGGCTGATTTGGTTTTTTTCATAATGTTTGTAAGCAAAGCAAGAGTTCTTTTCCTAGATTCCGTACCTGAAGCCTTGATGAGCTCTTCTACGCTCAAAGGCCTTCCTGCAGAATAAAGTGCAGCCTCTAGTTTTGCTGTAGCCTCATCATCGTTTATGTCTACCATCTATTTGGTCACCTCAGTTGTGCCTAATCCTGTTATTTCCTTATTTGCCATCGTTATTTTGATATCTTCGTCAATTTGTTCAAGTTCGACCTTTTGGTCTCTGGCTAGGAACAGTATGGCAAAAAAGCATCTTATGGCATCAATTGGCTCCAAATCCGCTACAATGTTGCGCAGCAAGCCAGAGCCCGTAGGACTGATTTTACTAACAATTAGTTCTTGGTATTTTCCAATTAAGTTTTCAAGCGAGATAAAATAGTCCTTAAAATCAGGAGTCTCAAGCGGTTCAAAGCTCATCTGACCTCCCCTTCGTGACCGTGGGTTTGCAATCGAGCCAATTAGATTTTCAAGTAGCCCTAAGAGTTCGTCTAGTGTTACAGGATAAGTTGATTCATGTCTATATGGTATTTGTAGTAATTCAATATTAACATCGGATCTTTGTCGTAATGGTTTTGTTTCCATGGCTGCCTTTTGTAGTGCAAAGATGCTCTCAACTTTCATTCTGTGAATCAGCGACGAAGAAAGAGCTGCCATGCCTGCCACCCGAAGATCCTTTTTTCCAGTCTGGTTTAACAGTTTTATTAAAATCTCTAGTATCTTAACTATGTCAATTTCCCAAACATCTTTTTTTGTAACTATAGCAGGATTAAAAAGAATGTTCAATGGAGCTTGTGAAATGTTGGGCTCTGTTTCTTCACTCACAAACAAAAGCTCTATCTTACCAAATAATATCTAGACGCTCTATTTTTTTGTCGCATCCAGTCAACTCTTATATTATAATGGAAAACAGATCACGGCATTGAAGGCAGCACGCATTACAGGGCCCAATGAACCATTACAGATGATAGAGCTTGAACCCCCAAAACCAAATGAAAATCAAGTAGTGATTAAGGTAAAATCTGTTGGTGTTTGCCACAGCGATTTACACTTGTGGGAAGGGGGCTATGATTTAGGTGATGGCAAATTTATGAAAGTAACTGATCGTGGCGTAAAATATCCTGTAACGCCAGGACATGAGATTGTGGGAACCATTATGGAG
>VHBM01000096.1 GCA_016871975.1 Nitrososphaerota archaeon
AAATTCTAGAAACATACAAAAAAACTATCGAAGATGAGCTTGCAATTCCTGTTCTTGTAGGCAAAAAAAGTGAGAAAGAAAAGTTTGTTGGTGCAGTATACACAACAACAATGGAGGCAATGATGCCTGATGGAAAGGCACTCCAAATGGGAACGTCACACTTTTTGGGACAAAACTTTTCAAAACCATTTGAGGTAAAATTTTCAGACAAAGACAATGTAGAAACTTTTGTCTGGCAGACATCTTGGGGCGTTTCTTGGAGATTGATTGGTGCAATGATAATGATTCATGGAGATGACAAGGGCTTGGTGTTGCCTCCAAAGGTTGCGCCTATTCAGGTTGTAATTGTTCCAATATACTATACAGATGAAGATGAAAAGAAGGTTCTAGAAAAGGCAAGCGAGATAGAAAAGACGCTAGAAAATAAAGGCCTTCGAGTGCATGTAGATAAACGCAGTCAGCTTACTCCTGGATTCAAGTTTCATGACTGGGAGCTAAGAGGCATACCTTTGCGTGTTGAGGTGGGTCCAAAGGATTTGGCAAAACAAAAAGTTGTCCTTGTAAAACGCCATTCCCGTCAAAAAACTGATGTATCACTTGATAAATTAGAAAATGATATCATCCCAGTACTTGATGAGATTCAAAAAGAGCTATTCGAGTCTGCAAAAAAATTGCTTTCTCAGATGACTCAAAAAGTATCTGACTATGACCAGTTTAAATCAAAAATCGAAGCCGGTGGATTTTTTGAAGCGCCTTGGTGTGGCAATCAAAAGTGTGAAGAAAAAATAAAAGAAGAGACAGGTGCAGACATCAGAGTGATTCCTTTTGATAGCAAAAACGCTGATGGAAAATGTATTTTGTGCAAATCAAAAAGCGTTTCAAATGTAGTTTTAGCTAGAGGCTACTAGATTTTGTTGATATACCAGAAAATGTATCCTAGGCTGTGGAAATACTCAGAGTAGAAGGGCTTACAAAGCATTTTACAAAAAAGAGTGTTTTTGGCTCAAAAACTACAGTTGTCAAGGCTGTAGACAATGTCTCATTTTCATTAAAAAAAGGCGAAGTCTTTGTTTTAGCAGGCGAATCAGGCTCTGGAAAATCCACTACTGCAAGACTCATTTTAAAGGCAATAGATGCAGATTCTGGCAAGATATTTTTCAATAGCGAGCAGATAACTGACGATTCAAAAAACATTAAAAAATTAAGAATGTCTTGCCAGATGGTCTATCAAGACCCTTACGACTCGATTAACCCAAGAATGAGAGTGTATGATATTATCTGCGAGCCGCTAGAGATTCACGGTATTGGAAGTGCCGAGGAAAGAAAAAGAATAGTACTTGAGACGTTGCGTGAGGTAAAGCTAGAGCCTGCTGAAGAGATTGTAAAAAAATATCCCCATACATTGTCTGGAGGCCAGCGACAGCGAGTTGTCCTAGCACGTGCCCTTGTACTGAAACCAAAAATAATTATCGCAGACGAGCCAGTATCGATGCTTGATGTATCTATTCGAGCAGAGATGCTTGAGCTGATGGAAGAGCTGCAAAAAAAATATGAAATCTCTTACATCTACATAACACATGATCTTGCCA
>VHBM01000097.1 GCA_016871975.1 Nitrososphaerota archaeon
TTTATTGTAATGATTATTCTTTGGCTGATTGGACGAGCTGGTAGAAGCAGACCCTCTGCAGCAAGCTCACTCTAATTTGCATGGCAGTGCAAACCTGCTCCTTATCTTTTGTTTGTTTTATTACAATACGTGGACAAAGTAAAGATTCCAAAATTTGACTGGGACAGGTTAGATGACTGTAATGCAGGACATACAGAAAATGAATGGGGAACAAAACAATCAAAACTAAAGAGGATCCATATCATTGAGGCCTATACAATTAGAAAGATTTAGCAGCTAAAATACAATTTAACATATTAAGGGGGTTTTTAGAATATGCCCTATGCTTAGTCGCCAGGATCAATTATGGCTTCAAATGGTTAAAGACAATACGCAGGAGCTTAGAGACCGAGCTACTCTTTGGCGAAAACAAACCGCAATAACTAGGATTGACAAGCCAACTCGAATTCAAAAGGCAAGAAGGCTTGGCTACAAGGCAAAACAGGGAATAGTTGTAGTTAGAATGCGTGTTGGTACTGGAGGAATGAGAAAACAACGCCCAGTTGCAGGAAGAAGACCAAAACATCTTGGTGTAGTTAGAATAAAGGCAGACATTAGCATGAAAGAGGTTGCAGAGAATCGAGTTTTAGAAAGATATCCAAACATGAAGTTACTTGGCTCTTACTTTTTGTACAAAGATGGAATGTATTACTGGTTTGAGGTTATTTTAGCAGATCCTGATCACCCAAGAGTCTCAAAAGACAAAGAATTACGAAAGCGATTAATCCCAGCGTAAATTGAAATCAATCACATTTTTTGTGATAATTTTCTCATTATTGGTAATTCCTGTTGCGTATGGCCAGCTCTCAGACAGAACAGGACTAAAACAGGTTTTTTCAATAGAAACAGGTGGATATTCGTTTCCAGTGGAAGTTGTATCTAACTTTAATGTTGAAGAAACTATATTCAGTGCAGAAGAAAAAAAACTAACATTAAATGTTTCTAGTTCGCTTCAAAACAATATTGCAGAAATTCAGATTCCAAAAAATCTAATCAATGGAAACTTTACCTTTTTTGTAAACGGAAATGAAATCTTTCCCAAAGTGCAAACAAATGACAAGATTTCGTTTATCTTTATGGAGTTTCCAGGAAACGGAACAAACAAAATTGAAATTATTGGAACGACTTATCTGCCAGAATTTTCAGCACTTGCACCAATGGTTCTTGCAGGATCACTTGCAGGTCTTTTACTATTAAAGCGAAAGTCACTCTTTAAGCAATAACTGGATCTTGCGCTCAATATTTCCGCTCTGGCCAAACGATATGTCGCGTAACACTCCCTTTCTATCAACAAGTATGGTAGATGGTGTTCCATTAAGCGAGTATCCTTCAAAGGTTTCTGCAGTGTACTCTTTTGATTGTAGATATTGTTTTACTCGCTCAAAAATTTGATTTTTATAGTCTTCTGGCTGCGAATCAAAGTTTGGTATCTGTTTGTAGATAAAGTTGAGCATTTTTTCTTTTGAAACGTCACCATTTTCTTTTATCAGCGAATCCATTGCAACAGGAAACGGAATCTTGTATGGTAGTTTG
>VHBM01000098.1 GCA_016871975.1 Nitrososphaerota archaeon
ACAAGCCCGACGTTGAGCGAAAAGAAATTGAAGACATTTACAAAGAAAAGGGCTTTGAAGGCAAAGACCTTGAAATGATTGTAAACAAAATAACATCTGACAAAAAGGTTTGGCTTAAAACAATGCTTACAGAAGAACTAAACCTAAATCTGGATATCGCTGGCCATCCACTAAAAAGTGCATTTAGAATGTTTGGTTCTTTTCTACTTGGCGGCATGTTGCCAATCATTCCATTTTTGTTTGGAGAAGGTTGGACACCGCTTTTGATTGCAATCGGCATTAGCATTAGCGCATCATTTGTTGTAGGTGCTGTAAAATCAAAAATGGCAAACACAAACATCATCAAAGGTGGAATAGAGATGGCAGGACTTGGAACAGGAATTGCATTAATTGGGTTTGGAATTGGAAGTGAGCTCGCAAATCTTGGAATTATTGATGTCTAATCTTTACCATGTTTGCAATGTTTGCTGCTATCGCACCAGCTCCAATACCATTATCAATATTTACAACTGACAAGCCAAGGGAGCAGCTCTGCAACATTGAGGCAAGCGCAGCTACGCCTTTTTCACCATAACCATATCCGACAGATGTTGGAACGCCGATTACTGGAATATTTACAAGTGCCGAAACAAGTGATGCAAGTGCACCTTCCATTCCTGCTACAACAATTATAGATGACACATCTTCAGAGATGAGTTTTTTTAATACAGGAAACATTCTATGCATTCCAGCAATTCCAATGTCATAACTGCAAATACATGTGCAATTCATCGCCTCACACATAAGTCTGGCCTCTTCGGCAATCCCAATATCCGATGTTCCTGCAGTAACAATTCCTACCTTCCCGCCATTTTTTCTTGTATCCTTTTTGTAAACTAGAATCGAGGTAGAGTTTTTTCCAGTCTTTACTTTTAGCCTACCTTTTCTCGCAAAATTCATTATCTTAGAATAATCATTTTTTTTCAGTCTAGAAACTAAAACACAATCAGACTTTGTCAAAACTTTTTTGATTATATTTTTGATTTCCTCAGGCTGTTTGTTTTCGGCAAAAATGACTTCGGGAATGCCTTTTCTATGTTTTCGTCCAATGTCAAGCTTGGCATAATCTTCGATTTTATCAATTGAGTGAAGCGAAAGCATCTTTTGTGCTTTTGAAACAGAAATTTTTCCCAAACTCAATGACTGTAAAATATCATAAAGCTCCATGCCTTGCTACTAGGGATTTTGGTTAAAAATCTTATAATTAAATGCCTGATAGTGCAGTTTTCATGCTATCGACGCCTTTCGAAAACCACTTTTTTTCTTCACTGTTTAGTTCAAGCTCGATAATTTTTTCAACACCATTTCTACCAATTACTGCAGGAACCCCAATCGAAACATCACTATATCCATATTCGCCATCAAGGGGGGTGGCGACAGGAATAACACGTTTCTCATCTCTTAATATTGCGCCAACTATAGTAGATATTGCATTACCTGGCGCATGAACAGTAGCTCCCTTTAGCTCAATTACTTTAGCAGCTACCTCTCTTGTTGATTTGACAATTTCTTCTAGCTTTGATTGTGGTAAAA
>VHBM01000099.1 GCA_016871975.1 Nitrososphaerota archaeon
GAGTTCATTTTTAAAAGCTTGAATACAGTCACATTGATTGCAAATTGTACTCCTGTTCTCATATATTCACCCATGATGTCTTTTTTGATAAAATTCAAGGCGTCTTTTTGTTTGCTGTTAAGATCTTGTGGAGTTAAAATTTCAAACTGCTCAGAGCCTGGCGAATATTTTATCAGACCTTTTTGTTCTGCCCTCCTAAGACTAAGCTCGCTGTCTGCACTTGCTGGTACTATAATGGTATCATTGTATCGTTCACGCAGTCTTGCAAAGTTTTTGTCTGCGCCTTCGATATCAATTTTATTTGCAACAATAAGAGTTGGTTTTGAGACCTTTCTAAGATATGATGCAAGGCTTTTGCTGTCTTGGAATTCAAAGTTATCAAAGTCTTTTTCTTCAAGCCCAGTTACTTGTAGTGCCTCTTTTACATGAGACTTGTGTACACCTATTCCACGATAAAGGTCTGTAATTACATCAATTAGCTCAGAGCCAGAGCGAACAAGCTTTGATACCTTGTCTCTGTTTCCTTCAAGAATTTTATGATACCACATTACAAGCTCTTCTTCAATATCTGCAAAGTCAGAAATCGGATCACCTGCACCAACCTCTGTTATTTTTCCTGTAGAGTCAACGCTTCCAGATACATCAACTATATGCAACAGGGCATCTGACTGTGCTGCAACTGTAAGAAACTGGTCCCCAAGTCCCTTTCCCTTCCATGCATCCTTGATAAGTCCTGGCAGATCAATTAGCTCAATTGGGATATAACGCCATCCCTCGCTGCACTTTGAGTTGTTTGGATTATCAGTCACATTAAACTCTGGATGAACACAAAGGGTAATTGCATAGGCTGTTGCCTTTTCAGGCTTTTTTGTAGTAAATGGGTATGTAGAGATTTCAGCTGACGATAATGTAGCTGAATTAAAAAAAGTAGTCTTGCCGGTATTTGTTTTGCCGATAAGACCGATTTTGATCGGCATAAATGAAATTTCCTTTCTGATTATTTATCTCTGACTAGATTCACGCAGTTTTTTACACATGTTTTTAAGCTCATCAATTGACCACTCGATTTCATCTAGTTCCTCTTTTGTTATTTTATCATCCCACTTTTCAAGTGCGATTTTTGATATCTGTGAGCAATGATAGAGTAATCCCCAGTAGGGATGATGCTCTGCTGTAGTGTATGCAAGATCCGATACATCATCAAGGCCTGTTTTTGCTCTTGCCAGCGCAGTAATGTTTTGCCCAAAAACTCTTACAATATTTGCTTCTAGATCCTCCTCAATTTTTAACATTACATTATTTTTTTCAAAGGACTTGACAAGCTCTAAAAGAGAATTATAAAACTCTAAAAAAGAATAAGACATTTTAGAATAGGCGTTGGTGTTCTGCAAGCATGCATCTATTGAAAACTACTTTGATTCCAGCCTTTTTTGCTAGATCTTCTGCTTCAGGATTGTGGATTCCTTCCTGTAGCCAAATCACTTTGGGTTTTTTCTTTATTGCTTCTTGAACCACAGGCAGCACATCTTCTGATGGTCTGAACACATCTACTATATCGATAGAGT
>VHBM01000100.1 GCA_016871975.1 Nitrososphaerota archaeon
ACTCTACTGAGATTGTACCAACTACAAAACATCCAATAGTTGACTTGCTACCAGAACAAAAGAATGTGTCAAACATGGGCGGATCATTAAGACTTGGAGCAAATCAAATCAACGTTAAAGAAAACTCACTTGCACACAAAATCTACAAATCAAATCTAATCACTAAGAGACATAGACACCGATATGAAATCAATAAAGAATACCTAGGTGAGCTAACAAAAAAAGGGATGAGTTTTTCAGCTGAAAGTGATAGTGGTAAAAGAATGGAGATATTGGAGATTCCATCGCATAAATTCTATCTTGGAGTACAATTTCATCCTGAATTTAGTAGCAGGCCTGGATTCCCAGAAGCATCTTTTGAAGCATTTGTAAGAGCAGCGTCTACTAGTTAACCTAGTTTTGCAATCTCGTAAATTTTTTGTCTTGCGTCACGCATAGAGATCTTTCTTTTCACATAGCCTTTTTCCAATAGATGGCTAAGTGCAAGTCGTACTGTTCTATCTGGCAAAAGCGTTTTTGTTGCCAATTCTTTTTGTGTCATTGCTCCCTCATATTCTAAAATTTTTAAAAGCAATTTTGAGCTTGGAGGCATGTTAAGTAGCTCTTCTGCCAGTTTTACTTTTTTTGCAAGTGCGGAAACTGCCGTAGAATCTTTTTTCATTCGTATTAGATATGCAGATGGAACAAACTTTGTTGCATCTACAGATTTATTGACTCTAAATCGATCAATTCCATCCAAAACAACCTCGCAATAGATTCTTGCAGAGATGTCATCAATTTCGATCAAACTGGTATTTGATACAACAAGTGGCCTACGCGTAACATCAAGTGAGTTTACTGATATTATCCCAAATACAGGAGAGTCTTGAAAAATTACAGGCCCCCCAGCAGACATTGAGTATGCAGATGAGCCAATGGGCGTTGATATTATTACCCCATCACTATTATCATGCCATACCTCTTCACCATTTACACGTAAGACATGTTCCATTAGCATCGCACTTTTTGATGCAAAAACAGCTACATCGTTTAGTACAGGGTATACTGCTTTTCCGTCTATCTTTACACTAATTCTCGGTACTTCTTCAATTTTATAATCTTGTTTTTTTAGTCGATTTACAAAAGCTGGAAATTCCCTTAGATCAATTTGTGCCAGAAAACCACTTGATTCTGATTCACTTATACCAAATACTGGAATTGTAGAATCAGGATTTTTGTGAAAGTAATTTCGAACGCCTCTGTCCCCTCCTAGAACCATTATGCAATCAATATCTTGTGGCTTTGATTTTTGCGATACATAAAAAGATGTAATGCCACGATCGTCTAGCTCTTTTTTAATCATTTTTGAAGCAGATTCGCTTAGTCCCATTCCTGCTATGCCAACTTGCATAGTGCAAATACAAGAATATGTACAATAAAAGCCTAAACTTGTTTGAACTTTACAGTATTATAAAAATAAGACCCATTTGTTTCAATGTCGTTTTTTTCTGGGATTTTATTTAATCCAAATTCTTTTGTGTCAAGTGCTGCCTGAGCTGC
>VHBM01000101.1 GCA_016871975.1 Nitrososphaerota archaeon
ATCTAAGATATCATAGTGACTCAAACTTTTATTCAACGAGTCATAAAAAATCCAGAATGAAGTTTTCCATAATCGTAGATACATTTGAAAAAATGGAAAATACTACAAAAAGACTAGAGCTAACACAGCATCTTGTAGATCTTTTCAAGAATACGCCAAGCGATCTTATCTCAAAGGTTGTTTATCTAATCCAGGGAAAACTCCGACCAGACTTTGATGGAGTAGAGCTAGGCGTTGCAGAAAAGCTTGCAATAAGGGCAATCTCAAAGTCTGCAGGAATTCCAATAAAAAAGATAGAAGAGACCTACAACAAGGATGGGGACTTGGGACATGCCGCATCAAAGGTCCTAGAACAAAAAACACAGACAACTTTTGTTAAAGAGCCAATTACAACAGAGCGAGTATACGAGACGCTGTACAAAATCGCAGAGCTGGAAGGATCACGCTCTCAAGACATGAAAATGAAATACATTGCAAGCCTGCTAAATGATGCAAGCCCGCTTGAGGCAAGATTTCTTTTAAAAATTTTGCTTGGGACACTACGACTAGGGATTGCAGATAATACTGTAATGGATGCACTTGCAGTAGCGTATACAGGCACTAAAGAAAACAGGGAGGTTTTGGAAACTGCATACAATGTTTCAAGCGACTTGGGAAAAGTTGCAGAGGCCATTGCGACAAAAGGTCTTGATGGAACAAAAAAGTTTGAAGTCTCTGTCTTTAATCCAATCAGACCAATGCTAGCTGATCGTGTAAAAAGCGAGCAAGAGGCACTTGAGAAACTTGGAGATGAATTTGCTGCAGAATACAAACTTGATGGAGAGCGTGTGCAGATTCATCTCAAAGGAGATAAAGTTGTTTTATTTTCAAGAAGACTAGAAAACATAACAAGCTATTATCCTGACATTGTTGAAAAAATTCCAAATACACTAAAGGCAAAAGATGCAATACTTGAAGCTGAAGCAGTTGCAATAAATGAAGACACTGGCGAGTTTTTGCCTTTCCAGGAATTAATGCACAGACGACGAAAATATGGGGTTGATAAAGCAGTAGAAAAATATCCAATTACGATTAATTTTTTTGATACGCTTTACCTTGATGGCAAAAGTTACCTTGATGTGCCATACTCTCTGCGCAGAAAGACACTTGAAGAAATTGTAAAAGAAGACAACTTTGCAAGACTGGTGCCAATGACAAAAGTAAAGACAGAAAATGAAATTGAAGAGTTTCTTGAAAACTCGATTAATGCTGGATGTGAGGGACTGATGCTAAAGGTTTTTGATGCGCCATACAGGGCCGGCATGAGAGGAAGCAACTGGCTAAAGCTAAAACGTGAGTATAGAAATGAGCTTGGCGATAGCCTAGACCTTGTTGTAATCGGAGCATTTTTTGGACGCGGGAGAAGAACTGGAAGATATGGAACATTACTACTTGCAACATACAACGATGATGAAGATATTTTTCCAAGCATTTGCAAGGTTGGTACTGGCTTTACTGATGAAAACTTGGATCAGTTTTATCAAA